>JBBQCU010000180.1:0-7185 GCA_038319065.1 Methylococcales bacterium | reverse complement strand
ATTGCGCGGCCCATTTTGCTTTGATTGCCAAACAAAAGCCTCAAACCGTCCAGGATTACCTCAATGCCGGCCGCGCTTTGCAACGTTTTTGGTTAACAGTTACCCGATTGAATTTACAGTTACAGCCCGAAATGACACCGTTGATATTTTCCGGGTATATCAGGGAAAAAGTTGTGTTTACGCAGGAAGCTGGTCTGGAAGCGTATGCGGAAAAATTATCCAACTGCTTTACCGGATTGCTGGGGGAATCCGAAGCGGAACGTACGGTGTTTTTAGGCAGGATTGGGCAAGGTAAATCGTCCTATGCACGGTCTTTGCGGTTATCACTAGAGCAACTTTTCACAGCTCATACTTGAAAAAGACTGTTGGGAATAAGCTTGCAAGTTGATTGTAAACAAACGAGTTAACCAGAACCAACTAGTCACAAACAAGAAAATTATTTTTTTAAGTTCTATTTGCCAGAATTAACAACGCAATTGACCTAGTCACGAGAATAACTAAATTAACCAAATTAGCGATGGAACGCTAAGAAGGTTACTTCTACATCCAATGGAGCCGTCTTCCACTATGCCGTTACAACGCAACAACCTCATTGCAATTTCCATTATTATAACAGGTATTGTTAGCATTATAGTGACAGTTCAAGCTACCGAAGATGACAAAATAAGCGCTGATAAAGCCAAACCTGCGCTGACAGTGACTACCGGCAAACCCCAAATTACGCGTTTAGCACAAACTTTCAGCGCCAACGGTAACATAGCCGCCTGGCAGGAGGCCATAATCGGCAATGAAACCGACGGCCTGCGCCTAAGCGAAGTGAAAGTAAACGTAGGTGATCAAGTCAAGCGTGGTCAGGTGCTGGCCAGATTCGCAACAGAAACAGTAGCGGCCAATCTGGCACAAATCCAGGCGGGTGTAAACGAAGCTCAAGCCCATTTGGCTGAGGCCCTAGCTAATGCCAAGCTAGGCAGAGGCGCGAAAGCCAGTGGTGCTTTGAGTGCACAGCAAATTAACCAGTACCTCATCGCTGAGAAAACGGCTAAAGCCCGGCTTGAAGCGCAACAAGCCGCCGCTGAAATTCAGCAATTGCAGCTGGCACAAACCCAGGTGCTGGCACCCGACAGTGGTGTGATCTCTTCTCGTAGCGCAACAGTGGGAGCCGTGTTGCCAACAGGGCAAGAACTTTTCCGCCTAATACGCCAAAACCGGCTGGAATGGCGGGCTGAAGTGGCTTCGGCTGAATTAACGCTCCTAAAACCTGGCGACCACGCCAGCATTACCACTCCAGGCGGCAGTATCGTCCAAGGCAAGGTGCGTAAGATTGCGCCCACTGTCGACCCGCAAACTCGCTTGGGTCTTGTCTATGTGGACTTGCCCAATCATCCTGCATTAAAAGCAGGCATGTTTGCTAAGGGTAAATTCGAACTGGGTAGTTCTGAGGCGATCACGCTATTGCAGCAATCAGTGGTGCTCCGTGATGGTTTTAGTTATGTGTTTAAACTGGGAGCTGACGGCCGGGTGACACAAGTGAAAGTGCAGATTGGACGCCGTAGCGGTGGCCGGGTGGAAGTTCTGGATGGGCTTCAACCAGATGCCGAGGTGATTACAAGTGGCGTAGGATTCCTTAACGACGGCGATCTTGTGAAGGTGGTTTCTCTGCCTGCTTCTGAGCAAAAAGAACAAAAGTTCTAACACCATGAATTTCTCTGCTTTCTCCATTAAAAATCCCATCCCTGCGATCATGCTATTCGCGATGCTAACGCTCGCCGGAGTCATGGCGTTTAAAACCACTTCAGTGCAAGACTTCCCTGACATTGATCTTCCCGTAGTCACCGTGAGTGCAACGCTTGAAGGTGCCGCACCCGCTCAACTTGAAACCGAAGTCGTTCGCAAGCTTGAAAATGCTGTTGCTACGCTGGAGGGTGTTAAACATATCCACACTGCTGTGCGTGATGGCGAGGTCACCATCATGGTTCAGTTTGTTCTGGAAAAAGCTACTGCCGAAGCCGTAAATGAAGTAAGAAATGCCGTAGACAGGATCCGCTCCGACCTTCCTGCTGAGTTGCGTGACCCAAGTGTTACCAAGGTCAGCAATGCCGGTCGCGCGGTGCTGGTCTTTACCGCATCATCAAACAAACTCGACGAACAAGAGTTATCCTGGTTTGTGGACAATACGGTTACCAAGCGGCTACTTACGGTGCCAGGTGTAGGCGCTGTCAAGCGTTTGGGTGGCGTTAACCGTGAGATTCGCATTGAACTTGATCCTGCCAAGATGGCTGCACTCAAACTTACCGCTTTGGATGTATCGCGTCAGCTCAAACTCGTGCAACAAGAAGCGCCGGGGGGGCGAGGGGATGTGAGCGGCGCTGAACAAACTGTACGGACTATAGCCACTGTAAAATCAGTCAGTGACCTGGCGGCTATTGAACTGCCTTTACAGACCCAAAACGGAGAGAACCGCAAAATCCGCCTCGATCAAATTGCAACTCTAATTGATGCTTTTACGGAGCGCCGGAGTTTGGCGCTGGAAAACGGTAAGCCTGTCGTGGGCATGGAAATCCTTCGTACCAAGGGTGCCAGCGAGGTTGACGTAGCCGCTAATACGCGCTCGGTAATAACTCAACTTCACACTGAATTCCCGAATATTACATTTACTCAGGTGATTGATAACGCGACACCGGTCAAAGAAAACTTTGACAGCTCTATGTCCATGCTCTACGAAGGCGCCTTTTTAGCGGTGTTAGTGGTGTGGTGGTTTCTGCGCGACTGGCGTGCCACACTGGTGGCCGCGGTCGCCTTACCACTGTCAGTAATCCCTGCATTCTTCGGTATAAAATTATTCGGTTTCACTATCAATTCAGTGACGTTGATCTCGCTCGCTCTGGTGGTCGGCATTTTGGTGGACGACGCGATAGTGGAAATAGAGAACATATCCCGACACTTGCGCATGGGCAAAAGACCCATGCAAGCAGCTATGGAAGCGGCTGATGAAATTGGTCTAGCGGTGATTGCCACGACTTTCGCATTAGTTGCCGTCTTTCTTCCCACTGCTTTTATGAGCGGTGTTCCAGGCAAATTCTTCAAACAGTTTGGCTGGACGGCTGTACTCGCCATCCTTGCTTCTCTGTTAGTGGCACGCTTGTTAACCCCAATGATGGCGGCTTACCTGCTTAAACAACCCAAACATGCTGAACAGAAGGACGGCTGGTTAATGCAGCGCTACATGCATACCATGCAGTGGTGCTTGCGCCACCGGCATATTACCCTTATTAGTGCAGTCGCCTTATTTGCGGGTTCTATTAGTTTGGTTGGCCTTTTGCCTACCGGCTTTATCCCATCAGCCGATCGAGGGCAAACACAAATCAACCTTGAGTTGCCTCCCGGCTGCACCCTGGCGGAAACCTGGGCATTGGCCGAGCGCTCTCGCATGGCGGCACAAAGTTTGCCGTTTGTGAAGGCAGTTTTTAGCTCCATTGGCGGTGGCTCAAGTGGTGATGTTTTAGCCCCAGGCGCTGCAGCCGAAACCCGCAGGGCGTTGCTTACACTGTCGCTCAGTCATCGTAGCGTTCGCAATGAGTCTGTTAAGGACATTGAAAGTCAAATCCGTACACAACTCGCAGAGTTGCCGGGCGCTCGCTTTCAAGTGGGTACGCCGGACAGCGGGGTGAAAATGCAAATTGCCTTGCAGAGCGAAGATCCGCTTGCCTTAATCCAAGCCGCACACAGCGCCGAGAGCGAATTGCGCACCTTGAAAGGTATTGGCGGCGTCACCTCCAGCGCCAGCCTGGTTCGTCCCGAGATTATTGTGCGGCCGGATTTTGCTCATGCCGCCGATCTCGGGGTTACCGCTTCCAGCATCGGGGAAATAGTCCGTGTGGCCACCGCAGGTGACTATGACATCAGCTTGCCAAAGCTCAATTTAAGTGAACGGCAAATTCCCATTCGTGTGAAGCTGCCTGACCTTGTGCGCTCCGATTTGAGCACGCTGGAAGAGCTGACCGTGCCGGGTAAAAATGGGCCGGTAAGGCTGTCGAATGTAGCTAGCATCGTCATGGAGTCCGGCCCTGCACAAATTGACCGGCTGGATCGCAGCCGTAACGTCAAGCTTGATGTGGAGCTGGGTTCGCGCAGCTTGGGTGAGTTGTACCAGGAAGCCATGTTGTTACCTGCGTTCAAGAACCTGCCCCGTGCAGTGAAAATTGCCGAGTTAGGTGATACTGAGGAAATGCAGAGTCTTTTTGCCAGCTTTGGCATCGCAATGGCTATTGGCGTGCTGTGTATTTACGGTGTACTGGTTCTGCTGTTTAAAGACTTTATGCAGCCAGTAACTATTCTGGCCGCGCTACCCTTGTCCATCGGCGGGGCGTTTGTGGCGCTGCTGGTAACTCATAGTGCCTTGTCCATGCCATCCATGATTGGCTTGATTATGCTGATGGGGGTAGTGACAAAGAACTCAATTCTATTGGTGGAATACGCTATCGTTGCACGTCGCGAAGGAATGAGCCGCTTTGATGCCTTGGTCGATGCTTGTCACAAGCGTAGCCGGCCCATTTTGATGACGACCGTTGCTATGGTTGCGGGCATGTTGCCATTGGCATTCGGTTTCGGCGCAGACCCCACTTTTCGCGCACCCATGGCTATTGCCGTGATCGGCGGGTTGGTTACGTCAACGCTACTCAGCCTGTTAGTGGTGCCGGCAGTCTTTACCTATATCGATGACGCAGAGCGAGGACTCAGGAGACTCAGTGGCTGGCTGGTAAACCGGGCAGAACCTAAGTAAGGAGGCACCTATTTCTGGTAATCTTTTTTCATAACCCTACGAGAATTCAACCCAAGCTGAATCAGCTCGAAGTTTTGGGTAATATAGGGCCACGATATTTCTATGCACCGTGTTGTAGACTGAAGCATTTTACATGATTAGGCAGTTGCATCAGGGCTCATTACTGCACAGTTGCGGCTTTCTACCTTATTCTCTTTGCAGGAACCCCACCCCAAACTTCGCCCTTACCAATAATTGTGTTTTTAGTTACAACGGCACCTACGGATACAATTGCATCGTCCTCGATAACAACATTCGACATAACCACTGAGTGTGCGCCAATTGTAACGTTGTTGCCTATTTTTATAGGATAATGAGCCAATTTACCGCCTTCAATTACATGTGGAATAAGCAAAGCAAATTGACCGATTATGGTGTTGTCTTCCACTTGAACAAAAAGAGGGTCAAGTATTATTCCGGAGCTGTAGGTGTTTTCACCTAGCTTGGCGCCTAAAGCCAAATAGATTAGGCGCATTAACGGGACAGGGAAAAAACCGCTACGCATAATGGGATAAAATAAAATTAGAAAAAATAGTAGATAGACGTGATAAACAAATTCATCACGGGATTCCTCCTTAATCTCACCTGCTCTAAGCGGCATGAATTTTAAAAAAATAAGCCGATAAAAAATAAAAGCAAAGCAATAAGTAATGATTACCATGACAATGGTTAAAAAAATCCCTTTAAAGTCACCGAGTGGTAGAGACCCAAACAGAAAAAACGCTGTAATAACGCCTAATAATAAAATCAGGCCAAGTAAACTAAAAAAAACAGCTATTTGTATATTAGTAATTTTACGCACGGTTTTTTCCCTTTTTGCTGTTGATATTGAACGAATTTAATATCATTATGATAATTTTGAAATTGGCTTTTAATCGGTACTGGGAAGTTCTTGGCAACTCATTAAATTACAAATAACTTACATAATGGACAAAAAATTATATTTTGATTTAATTTCATTGGGTTTTAGTTGTTTTTTTTGAATTTGAAATGGATCCTCAGAAAAGCTACCCGGAATCCGGTATTAAGCAAGACAAAATATAACTTATCGATTATTGAAAGTGGCTCAGTTTATTAAGCCTTTTTGAAATTCATCAGCTATCTTTAATCCACAAGCTGCAATAGTTAAGGAAGGATTGGCTGCGCCACTGGTTGGAAAAATTGAGGCATCTACAACGTAAACATTATCAGTGGAATGAATACGGCCATTAGCATCGACAACTGCCTTGTTAGGGTCATTTCCCATGCGACAAGTACCGCATGCGTGTGAAATCATCGTGTTCTGTTCAGCCACTTTAAGTAGATTTGTAGGCAATCCCTTCAATTTATGCTTCAGTTCTTTACGAAATGCTTTTAACCGTTTCTTGTCTCTTTGGCTTATCTTATATTCAATGGAAACATTCTCTATAGAGGAATTGGGCAATATACGATTATTGAATGAGCCTTCATCTTCCATGATGGTAGTGACAAGAATACGATTGTCCGTTAGATAGTAAAACACATTTTTTATGATAGGTTTTATTAACTTTCCTAGCAAAGGAAAGTTTGGAAAGTGTTGTTCAGCAAAAACATTAGAAATAGTCTCAGGTGACATGATGCCGCCGACAATATTAATTATGCCCCAACCGTTATTGGCATCTAAGTAGTAGTCAGATAATGAAATTTCAGTTAGTTTTTTACCTGCAAAATCAGTAGATGGAGTTTTTACATAGAAAAAATCTATCAGGTGACGCATTAAAAAGCGCCCAACCAAATCATTTTTATTTCCAATGCCTCGAGGGTATGCCTCGCTTTTTGATTGGAGCAATATTGTAGGAGTAATAAGTGCGCCTGCACCTAAAAATACATGTTGGGCTTTGATCATAACTTGTCCGGAAGAAGTACTACATTGCACACCGACGCACCTATTGTTCTCCATTACAAGCGATTCGACTTTAGCTTGATATTTAACCTGAGCGCCATATTCTTCGACGGCTTTGTTAATAAATACATTGCCTGATGTTTGTTTACAATCTTTTGCGCAAAACCAACCAAAACATTCCTGGCAATCTTTAATCGCTTTATAACCAATGGGTGTTCGGTAAGGATGTAATTGTTGATCAATTAAATATTGAAAAATTTCTTTACCTGAATTTGACATTTCTGTTGGTGCGCCCAGAATGCGTTCATACCCCAAAGGGTCCTGGGTACCCTTTGGTTGAAACAACTCATCACAGATATTGTAATATTTTAGTAAGTCTTGATATGTAAATGGCCAGGATTGAAAATCAGATTGATGAAATCGTAATAATCCTGCGCCATATACTGCCGATGATCCACCTTGTCCGCCGCCTAAAACCGGTGTTATGCCGTTAACTTTGTAAGTG
>JBBQCU010000179.1:0-7201 GCA_038319065.1 Methylococcales bacterium | reverse complement strand
TCGAGTGGGTTAAAACTCACCAGCATGGCCCGGCCTTGCAAGCCTCCCATCAAATCGCGAAGGCTATCCAGTTTATACAACACATTCGCGTCTTTGTCATCTTTAAACCGTTGGGTTTTGCATTCAATCAGATGCAGGCGATTGGCTTTAATCAAGCCAATGTCAATCTCGTTTTTGACCATAACGTGTCCCGCCTGTTGCCGGTTAAGGGTAATGTTGCAGGCGACATCCTGTATGCCGAAGGTTTTTTTCAGGTTAAGACAAAGAGCATAGGCGTGCATTTCCAGCCAGCCGCCGTTGGCGGTAAAGCGGGCGTCTTCATCGGTAAAACGCAGGCTGTGTCCATTGATTTGGCACAGTCCTGCAATTTCAAACAATTCCATCAATTCCCATAACAGGGGCTTGGATTGTGGACCAAATTCAATTTCGCTGGTTAATTGAGGGTTGCCGGCTTTAAGAGCAAGATAATTGAATGTGCCCAGTTCGTTGGCATAGCGCTCAAAGTCTGTCAAAAGTTGTTGAGTTAATTGACGAATGGGTTCTATGACACCGGTGCGATCGAGTTTATCTACCGGACTGCCATAAGCCATCAGGTAGTCTTCGAGTTTTAAACGGTCGGACAAATCCACGTCCGGTAATTTTGGCGCGAGCCAGATCAGGCGATCATGTTCAGGGTGGACGTAAAAAACCGGCAGTTGGCAACTGCGAAAGGCTTCATAGGCGGCAATGCTCATCAGTTTAGTGCCTCCGGTGGCGTTGAGGGCAATGCCACCATCCGGATACTGGGTAAGTAATAAGTCCTCCACTTGATCCCTGATGCGATCGGCATCCCAGGGATTTTCGATCAGGCAGCGCTCGACGCTTATGCCGCGGGGTTTGCAGATGTTTTCCAGGGCTTTACTGCGTTCCTGCATATCGTGGCTGACCAGCATGACGACTCTTTGCGGACGCAGATTGTCGTCGAAAACGGGTGTAAGGTTGGGTATCGGCTGGGCTGATACCAGGATGAGGTGGGTGGTTATGTTCATGGTGTGCTTGAGTAAGGGTGAGGGGGATTGGTGAGGGCAGAGTTTGTTGAAACAACATCTGTGGGAGCGACATCCGTGGGAGCGACGCCTACGTCGCGACTAAAGGTAACATTGCCTGCATTGCTAGTCGCGACGTAGGCGTCGCTCCCACGTAGGCGTCGCTCCCACATTGGTTCCAGATCTTACAGCCACATCGCATCCCAGTGCGGATAATCGCCGATACGTTTAACCAGGCCGGCGCGCAAGGGATTGGCGACAATATAGCGGGCGATGGCCTTGACATCTTCTTCCTTACGCAAGGCATGATCATGATAACCGGCTTCCCAAAAGTGTCGGCCGATTTCCTTGGCGGACAGGGTTTTAACGCTTTGCAGAATTTTTGCCAGCTCTGTTGGGCCGGTTAATTGCATAAGCCAGTGCAAGTGATCGGGCATGACGACGAAAGCCAGGGTCATTGCCCTGCCTAATTTCTGTTCCATTTTTAACTTTTTTATCAGGGTTCTTGCGGCATGGAAATTTTTAAAAACAGGTTCCCGATTTTCGGTGACGGTTGTGATCAGGTAAATCTGGTTGAGTTGCGAATAACGGCCTTTGCGCAGGTCTTTGCTGTGGGGGTTGGGCTTTTTGAATTTTTTTAGTCGCGACGTAGGCGTCGCACCCACGATGGAATTAACACCTGTGGGAGCGACGCCTACGTCGCGACTAGCCAGTGCAGGTACCTTCATCTTAAATCAAACCCCAAAGGCAATTGCACAGGCAGTTCCTTGATGCCTGTTTTCGCAGTTTCAGTCAACAGCATTGGAATAAACTGCTGTTCCAGCCAGGCTTGGATGATTTGCCAGTTACCGGATTTAACCGGCTCGAAGCCATGCGCCAGAATGGAAAAATTGCGGATTTTAAGATGATTACGCAGGCGGTTTTCCTCAGCTTTGATGAACTGTGCCGCAGCGCCGGATGTTTTATATTTGACCAGTTGCCAGGCGTCGAATAGTCCGGCTTGCAATTGGCCATCCCGGTTGGGTTTGAGCGTCATGCCTTCAGGAATTGCCGCCTCGTCGATATTTGCGGTTTCGATTCCGCAATGCACTTTTAAAAGCCACTGCGCGGTCCATTCAATTAGGCGGTAAGCGCGGGCGATGGCGTCGTCATAGCGTCCCTGCGCGGCCCGGCGCTGGGCATTGAGGTAAAGGTCGAACAGCTTTGCGGCTTCGCGCAATTGCGGTTTTTTGGCATTGAGCAGGGCGATGCTTTGCAATTGGGGGGCCAGCGGGCCGAGCTGTTTTGAATAATTCAGCAGTATCTGCTGTGCGCCGTCATGATTGAAGTTGTCCCATTCGGCAAAGGCGTGGCTTAAGTCACGAAAGCGAATGTATTTGCCCCGTAAATCAGTGTTATGGGGCGGAGTTATCAGTTTCAGGCCCGCTTCGGCTTCGCTGTAGGCATAGCGAGTCCAGGCCTGCCGGTAAGGTGCCAGCAGCCTTTCAAAGCGAAGCTGTTCGATGTTGGCGAGCGCCGAGAATTCCGAGCCGTCCTGCACTTTGATCAAATCACTGCGGCCGCCTATCATCAATCGCAGTTCTATTTCCTGATGTTCCAAAACCGCCATGACCAGGCCCGCACTCATTGATTTAGTGCCGCCGGTATAATCGGCAGTCAATTTGGCGCCCGGGTGTTCGGTCAAGGCCGCTTGTATAGCGTTACTGCAATCCAGGTAGATTTGATCGAGATTATCGGCCAGCGTGCTCTGCACCCGATACTGCTCCGGCTGCAAACCGGCTTGCACGGGTATTGATGGCAGCGTAGGTTTGACATCGCCAAAATTGGCCTTGATGCACATGCCCTGTCCGGTTATTTGCGACGCCGATCCTTGCTGACCGGTTGCAGGGTCGTTGCCGGTGCAAATAAAAATGACAAAGTCCGGACATTGATCGGCAATGGCGCTAACAATCGGCTGATGGCTACCGCCGACGGTGCAGATGAGTATGGTGGTCATGGGGCTCTCGTTAATAGTTGTCAGGGTGTGGGCGCTGTGCTAATGGGATTGATGTTTGTGGGAGCGACGCCTACGTCGCGACTAAAGCCTGGCCTTGTTCTTTTTACCTTGCGCTAGTCGCGACGTAGGCGTCGCTCCCACAGGCGGCGGCATGGTTAATCTTGCAGATATTTCAACACTTTTTGGCTACGCTCTTTCAATTTCACTTTTTGTTTATTATCACCGGTAAAGTCGGGCATCCATTTGCCGGCTTGTTCCATTAAGGCTTTTACTTTATGCGCAACAACTTTGGCATCAGCAGCTTGCCAGCTGCCTTTTTCCAGTTCTTGTAATAAGCGGGTATCGTGTTCCGGTGCTTGAATGGGTTTAAGGAAGGTTTCGATTTCCTGATCGATTGGACTGAGGCTGTCTAGGCGTTGTTGTTCTGCTTGTTGTTTTAGCAAACGCTGTTGTTCAGCTTGTGCTGCCAATTCTATTTGCCGACTACGTTCAATCTCTTCTTGTTCGCGACGCAACTCTGCTTCACGGCGGCTGTCTTCTAGCTTTGTTTTTTCCTGTGCTTGTTTTTCAGCCCAGTGGAGGGCGTCTTGATTTTGGCTGGCGCACAATTGCGCTAATTCCGGCCAATCGCCCAGTGAGTCTTCACATGATTCAATTTCAACTAACAACCAGCCGAAGGGTAGTAAATTGGTGCGTTGATCCTTAGTTTGCGCGGCCAGCCAGAGGGTTTTAGGGGTGTCAGCATATTCAGGTGGCTGGCCTTTACCCTTCATGATTTTTATGTTGCCGTTACGGGCGCCGCTGACAGTGATCGAGTCCGCGCCTGAATGCCGTCCAACACGTAGCAAAAAGGCTTTCCCTGTTTTGAGTTTCTCACTACTTATACTCAATATGTCCGTTATTGTTTTATGCCAATCAGTATCGGCATATTCTCTTTCCTGCATAAGTTTGCGTTCAGCATTGAAAATAGGGAGATAAAACCGATTACAAACATGGGCTATAGTTTCAGCCGAGAAGCGAAGATCAACTGCTGGCAATGCAGGATGATTACCGGTGCCGACTTGTTGCATGGTTAGCTGACCAATAAAAGATTGAGCATAACAGGCGGGGATACACTCCAGAATTTGATAAAGATTTTCTCCCATTGCTGAACGTAATTGACCTTGTTCATTCGTTACAGGGGATTTTTTGCGATTAACAGCTAAGAAAACTTGCGAAGTGGGTAAGCTTGACGCGCTTTGCCAAGATGAGTCAGACAAGCTTACTAGTCGGAGCGGATCAAGTTCTAACTTTAATTTACCTCGTTCAAGATCACGATATTTTAATAAACGGCCTTGAAACTCATGCAGGCCTTTGCGTTCATAGGCGCGTTCGCCTTTATTGATTTGATCGAGCAACGCTGTTCGTATTGCTCCTTTTACCGATGAACCAAATAGTACCGGTTGGCGAGTGACGGGATTGTATGAGGTACGGTCGATTTCAAGTTTGTTAAGAACATGCCCGCCATTACCTTCGCGATTTGCAGTTTGTCCGACACGAGTTTCATATAATCGTACGACACCGTCTAACACAGGAATGGCATTAACCGCCCAAGGTTTCAATGCTTCTCTTCGATCATAAAAAAATTTTTGCACCGATTTCAACATGTGGGCTTCAGGCTTACTGACAATTTTTGAAAGTTCTGCCCGGTCATTGGCGGATAAAGCAGAGTATGCGCCGCCCGTATCGAATTCGTACAATGTGCCATCGTCAATGACATAGTTGGTTGGTTCATATGTCTCGCCGGTACCAATATGCAAAGGCGACAGCGGAGTGTATTTAAGTGTGTAGTGCTTTAAAAAATGGGTCATGAGGACACCTTTGGATTAAAGTTAATCGCAATTACCGGCGCATAACCTTGGTGTATGGTGGCTGACAGTGTTTTTGATAATTCGCTATTTCCGCCGATACCTTGGCCAATAAAACCGTTGTTGGGCTGTGGTGTACTAAAAACAGAAGCAGTTTGTGCCAATAACACTGGATTTTTAAAGGGCTTACCCTTTTGGTGGACGGCTACGTCACCATGCCGTCCAAAGCGGGTGAAAAGTTGGTAATAACTGTGCTGACTATCAAAACCTAATCTTTGCGGTGCGCACGGCGCAAGGGTTAAACAGGCATTGGCATTGGGTTGAGCTGGTAATGGTTGTACTTGAAAATCTACAATTTCAAACTTTCCCAGACCAATACTGGCATCTTTGCCAAAGCCAAAATTGCCTATGTCTTTTAGGCATTGTTGACAGTCTTCCATGCTTAATCGGTCAGTATCCAGTAGTAAATAGACCGTCCAGAGCAAGCCAGGAACAAACCATTCCTGTTCAACACCGTAAGGGGCAAAGCCGCCTTCGCCGGTCGTGTTGGCCTGGCGATTGATGGTGTTATGGGCGTGTGGGTGTTTTTCACTGAGGCTTGTAGTGTTCAGCCGCGACGAAGGCGTTGCTCCTACATTTGTAGTTCCCATAGTTTTATTGCTTATGGATGAGGCAATCGCACTGGGTTTAATGGCGTGTCGTAACCATTCGCTAAGCGGTTTTTGTAGGTCAGCTTCTGGTAACCAGACAAGCTTTTTTACCGCTTTGCGATCTTCGCCTTCCGGGAGTTGGTAAAAACAACTTGGCAATTTGGGTAGAGGCAGATAGCTATGTGGGAAGGCATCGGAAACCACTGCGAATGGCTGGTTTTTAGTATAGCTTTCCAGATATTGGTTTAAGTGGGTTTCACCCAGCCGATTACGAATCGCCCAGCATAATTGACCAAATAGCGTGTCGCCCTTTAACGGCGTGGCAAATGCCGATAAAGGTTTGAGTGTCACGCAAAAGCTTTGCATTAGGAGGCCTCTTGTAATTTGAGTTGTTCCAGTCTGGTTTGAAAAACTTCACCATCTAATTTCAAATCACGAAATGCAATTTTTCCATAGCCGCGCGAACCTGAACCGCCCAGACCGGTGTATTCTAACAATTTAAAGCCAACCAGAATGGTGTCTGTCAGGTATTCGCCGTCGTGAACCCGGATGGTGAGATTAAAATCAAACTTGGCAGTAGCTGGAACTCGCTCGGTGTTGCGTGGATGCTCTGCCGTGCCTTTGATACGGTCGATGGTGTTTTCCATTTTGACTTCGGTAAGCATCAGTGTTTTATTTTCCATCTCTGTCACCCAAACTTTAGTCAATGCGCAGTCCCAGAAGGCGAGACGGCTAGGGCCAATTTCTTTGATCAAAATTTCGTCATTTTTGCTGTCCGATGCACCACCGAACAGTTTGATTAAGTCTTTGGCTTGCTGTTGTATTTTTGTATCCAGTTTTGCGACATGACCAAAGTTTAGAGGTTGTCCGTCTGTATCACCAACAACGCCCAAATGCCATTCCAGCAAACTGCGCATTTTGCCCTTGATACTGGAACCGGGGATGTAGGGTTCTTGAGTAATCGGGTTTTTGATCACTGGATTATCGGTGCCCCCAATATGAATTTCAGTGTTACCGCTGCCGATATGTAAGCCGCTAAGTAATTCGATTTGGCCGGTGAGTTTTTGGATGTTAGTAAGTTGCATGAGATTTTTCCTAATCTTTGGGTCTTTCTTGTTTGTAAAAGCCCATAAAGGCTTCCATAAATAGTTTGAAAATACGTAGGGTTTCGGTGCTGTCGACTTGTTCCAGACATCTATTTATTAAAGTTACGTAATTATTGTCAACCAAACCTTGTCCCGAACTCTTACGCCCTTCTGCATAGGCTACCTTCGCGTTAAGCATGCGAATATATGGTAGGTATTCGGTGAATTTTTCCGGGTTTTTAGCGCTCATTGTTGCTTTTTGATCCCACATGACAATCTCATCGTAGAAACGGCGCAATTGGGTTGGCTTATTGCTTTTTGTGTTGGCAGCAATTGCAATTGCTGTATTTTTTGCAATACGATCAAATAAATCAGCTGAAATATTTTTTAGTTTGATTTCCGAGGTATCAATCGGGGTCGTTTGTTTATCATCATGTCCGCCACGATAACCTTGGCCTTTGTAATGCTTCAGATGAACTTGGACTTGGCTTCTCCACCAACAATGGAATTATGCGACATTAGCCAGAGGCTGACAAGCCGCCAATTCCACGTTATTTAACCGCCTTTCCTTTCTCGTCATCCGTGCTGCGGCTAACTT
>JBBQCU010000178.1:0-7269 GCA_038319065.1 Methylococcales bacterium | reverse complement strand
GAAACCCGGGGCTGTTTTTTTGTGTATACTGAAATTTTTATGCCGGGCACACGGTCATGACCGCCATTACCTTTGATACCCACAAATTTGTTCGTAAGTTGAAAAGAGGCTGGTTTCGAGGAAAAACAGGCTGAAGCAGTAGCTGATGCCTTTCGCGACGCCCAAACAGAAACTGAAACTGATACCAGACACGACCTGAAAGAACTGGAGCTTTCTTTGAAGGCAGAAATGCAAATGCTTCGCGGCGATATGCAGGCGATGGAGTACCGTATTACCATCAAACTGGGTGGGATGATGACTGGATCAATGGGGTCAGACTCGATTGAAATGACCCAAACCTTAAAAACCGCTCCGGGAAAACCCGGGGCGGTTTTTTTATGTCCGTCTATAATGGCTAACTAACCATCACTTTTGCTATACTGCAACCCTGTTACTATTTACCGGTCATTGTTATGGCGACAATTACGTTTGACACTCATAAATTTATTCGTAAACTGGAATCGGCTGGCTTTTCTACTGATCAAGCCGAGGCGGTCGCCGATGCTTTTCGTGACGCATCGGGGGAGGCGGAGCTTGCAAGCAAGAGAGATATTCGCGAGCTGGAATTAAAAATTGAATCCCGTTTCGAGCAGGTCAAGGGTGAATTGACCTTAATCAAATGGATGCTGGGAATTATGCTTGGCGGAGTCATGGCGTTAATTCTCAAAGCATTTTTTCCAGTTTAAACAATCAAGGGTAACAACCCAACCCAACCCAACCCGGACTCGATTGATTGACCTGATTGATAAAACCGCCCTCTGGGAAACCTGGGCGGTTTTTTTGTGTCTATGTTAAACTGATTATAATAATCAATTTAATGGAGCATTTTATGGCAACAATTACATTTGATACATTGAAGTTTGCCAATAAATTAAAATCTGCCGGGGTGCTTCCTGAACATGCGGAAGCTGAGGCCGAAGCATTGGCTGATATATTTGAAGTTAATCTTAAGGAAGTTGCGACCAAAGAAGATATTAAACACCTTGAAGAACGGATCGATAGTAAATTTATTCAACTTGAACAGCGCATGACTATTAAATTAGGCGCGTTAATGGTCATAGCTGTTAGCGCAGTTGCGACTTTGGTTAAATTGTTGTAGCTAAGTAGGGTCCGCTGTGCCTACCTTACCGGAGGCTAATGGTACGCACAGCGTACCCTACTTAAGAGCTAAACTCACCCCTACTTGTTATACCTTATGATAAATATCAGCGCCTTCTTCAAGAAACTGCCGGGATTTTTCATCCATGCCTTTGATTAAGGCTTCTTTTTCATCTTTAATGCCTTTTGCCGCCGCGTAATCGCGTACATCCTGGCTGATTTTCATCGAGCAGAAATGCGGGCCGCACATAGAGCAGAAATGCGCGACTTTCGCCGATTCTTTAGGCAAGGTTTCATCATGGAATTCGCGTGCTTTTTCAGGGTCAAGTCCGATATTGAACTGGTCTTCCCAGCGGAATTCAAAACGGGCTTTGGACATGGCGTTATCACGAGCTTGTGCGCCGGGATGACCCTTTGCCAGATCAGCGGCATGGGCGGCGATTTTATAGGTGACGATACCTTCACGCACATCCTGTTTGTTCGGTAAGCCCAAATGTTCTTTTTGGGTCACATAACACAGCATGGCGCAACCGTACCAGCCAATATTCGCAGCGCCTATGGCCGACGTGATATGGTCATAACCGGGAGCAATATCGGTCGTCAAAGGGCCCAGGGTATAGAAAGGGGCTTCTCCACATTCTTCCAGTTGCTTTTCCATGTTGACTTTAATCATGTGTAAAGGCACATGACCCGGGCCTTCGATCATGGTCTGCACATCGTGTTTCCAGGCGATTTTGGTCAGTTCACCCAGAGTTTCCAGTTCGCCGAATTGCGCTTCATCGTTGGCATCATAAATTGAACCGGGGCGCAAACCGTCACCTAATGAAAATGACACGTCATAGGCTTTCATGATTTCGCAGATTTCTTCAAAGTGCGTGTACAGGAAGCTTTCCGTGTGATGCGCCAGGCACCATTTGGCCATGATGGAACCGCCGCGCGACACGATGCCGGTCATGCGTTTTGCAGTTAAGGGTACATGGTGCAAACGGACACCGGCATGGATAGTAAAGTAATCAACGCCTTGCTCTGCCTGCTCAATTAAGGTATCGCGGAAAATTTCCCAGGTCAGGTCTTCAGCTTTGCCGTTAACCTTTTCCAAGGCCTGATAAATAGGCACGGTACCAATAGGCACGGGTGAATTACGCAAAATCCATTCGCGGGTTTCATGAATGTTTTTACCCGTCGATAAATCCATGATGGTGTCGCCGCCCCAGCGTATGCCCCAAAGCATTTTTTCCACTTCTTCATCAATGGATGAAGTTACAGCGGAATTGCCTAAATTACCATTGATTTTCACCAAAAAATTTCGGCCGATAATCATCGGTTCCAATTCGGGATGATTAATATTCGCGGGAATAATCGCGCGGCCCCTGGCGACTTCGTCACGAACAAATTCAGGGGTAATGACATCCGGTATGGAGGCGCCGAAAGAATCACCAGGATGCTGGTCTTTCCATAATTCACGCATTTCTTCCATTTTCTGGTTTTCACGAATGGCGATGAATTCCATTTCCGGGGTAATAATACCTTGCCGCGCATAGTGCATTTGCGACACATTGGCGCCTGCCTTGGCACGGCGCGGCTTACGAATATGTTCAAAACGCAAATTGGCGGTAGCGGGATCTTCCAGACGCTGACGGCCAAAGTCCGAACTGGGACCGGCCAGTTCTTCAGTATCGTTTCTTTCTGCGATCCAGTCCGAACGGGTTGAACCCAAACCTTTTTTTAAATCGACTTCAACATTAGGGTCTGTATAAACGCCCGAGGTATCGTAAACATAGAGCGGGCCGTTTTTTTCTACTGCGCCAAAGTGGACAGGGGTGTCGGACAGGGTAATTTTGCGCATGGGTACTTGTATGTCAGGCCGGCTGCCTTGCACATAGATTTTTTCCGATGCGGGGTAAGAATCGATTTTTACACTACTGGTGGCGGTCTCAGTAACGTCTTTCAGAACAGCGCTCATGCTTATCTCCAATAAAAATAAAACAAGGCGCAGGGAAGTTGGGGGCTTTCCTACGCCGGTATTAACCGGGGTCAGGTTCAAAGGGTTTCTCTCAGCCTCCCCGTCTAGCCCCGGTTTATGTTTCATAAGCTGGGTCCGGACAAGGAAGCACCCCTAGCCTTTACGGATGTTGTACTAAGGTAAAGGATAATGCCGCGGATTGCAAGCATGGTCAGCATCATAATCACAATAAACGCCTTATAAAACAATAGGACTTTTGCGGCATTTTTTATATCATATACAAACAAGAATTATGTATCTGTTCAGCTCCCCCTCATTGAAAAAAGATAATTCGTTCTTTTTCGCCCCGTTAATGTGCTATAAATAAAATCTTTAGTTAGGATGGTCTGTGAAAATTTCTGTTGTTGTTCCTGTTCATAATGAAGCCGGCAATATTGTCTCTCTGATAGTAGAGATTGTTAATGCCATGAGTGCTGCTAAAGCCTATGAAATTATTTATGTTGATGATGGGAGTAACGACCAGACAGCGGCAGTTTTAAAACAGGCGCTTCGAGACTTTAAGGCGCTGAGAGTCATCCGGCATCAGCAAGGTTGTGGACAAAGCACGGCTATTCATACGGGTGTTAAAGCTGCAAACTATCCCTGGATAGCTACTCTGGATGGTGATGGTCAAAATGATCCCGCTGATATTCCTCGTTTATATGAGGTATTAATGCGGGAAAGAGAAACGACAAGCAATTTATGGATGGTGGCCGGGTGGCGGAATAAACGTTATGACTCTGCGTGGCGGCTTTTTTCATCCAAAGTGGCTAATGGAGTCCGTTCTCGCTTGCTTGGAGATAATACGCCGGATACCGGTTGCGGCTTAAAAATATTTTCAAGAGATCGCTTTCTGGAATTGCCCTATTTCGATCATATGCATCGTTTTTTACCCGCATTGATTTTAAGGGCAGGGGGTCAGGTGATTTCTGAGCCGGTAAATCATAGATCCAGAACAAACGGTTATTCAAAATACGGTACCTTGGATCGTCTTTGGGCGGGGCTTATCGATTTATTAGGGGTCACCTGGTTACAGAAACGGGCAAAACTGCCCGTTATAGAAGAAGTTGAAGGTAATTAACGGAGCTTCGTTATATTCAAATAACTTTTTTCTCACCACCAAGGACACGAAGAAAAATAAGACTTCGTGCTCCCATTGGCTGTGCTCAAGACAGGCTTTATGTTCTTCTTGGTGATTACATATTATGCTTCTTGGTCAACTCTTTGAGGTAAGCTAAAAAGTCATCTTTCAGCTCTTTGTGCAATAGCGCCTGCTCTACAGTCGCTATTAAAAACCCCAGTTTAGAGCCACAATCATAACGTCTACCTTCAAATTCGTAAGCCAAAACCTGTTCTTCTTTTAATAAATCGGCAATGGCATCGGTTAATTGAATTTCACCACCCGCGCCTCTTCCTGTCTTTTTGATTCTGTCAAAAATAGCAGGCGTCAAAATATACCGGCCGACCACCGCTAAATTTGAAGGTGCATCTTCCGGCTTGGGTTTCTCAACAATCAATTCGACGGGTGCAGATCTTTCTGAAAAATCACCGGTTTTCACAATTCCGTAACTAGCCGTTTCTGAAGGATTAATCCGTTCAACGCCTAAAATGGATGTGTGCTTATGCTCATATAATTTAACCATCTGCGCCATACAACCACGCCCCTCATCTTCGATCATGTCATCCGCCAGTAGCACCGCAAAAGGTTCATCACCAATGACCGGTCTGGCGCAATAAACGGCATGACCAAGACCTAATGCCTCGGCTTGCCGAATAAAAATACAGGACACATGGGGCGGGACAATATCCTGAATCAACTTCAGCATTTCAGTTTTGCCTTTTGCCTCCAGCTCTTTTTCCAACTCGTAGGCCTTGTCAAAATGATCGGGTATTGCGTTTTTACTCCGCCCGGTAATAAAAACCATGGTATCAATACCCGCCGCAACTGCTTCTTCTACAGCATATTGAATCAACGGTTTATCAACAATAGGTAACATCTCTTTGGGGCTAGCCTTGGTGGCCGGCAAAAAACGGGTTCCTAAACCGGCAACGGGGAAAACCGCTTTGGTAATTTTTTTACTCATTAATTATTTCCTTTTTATTCAAATTATTAAGTCACAAGCCGGACAAAGAAGCCGGGCCATGAAAGGATCCGGTATTTAGCCATAAAATTAAATACGCCCGTATTGATCACCAAAACGAACGATATCATCTTCTCCCAGATAACTTCCCGATTGAACCTCAACGATTTCCAGGGGAATAACACCGGGGTTTTCAAGACAATGCACAATACCCAAAGGGATATAGGTGGATTCATTTTCGGTAATTAAGAGCTTTTCCTCACCTTTGGTAACCAATGCCGTGCCTTTTACCACAACCCAATGTTCGGCACGATGATGATGTTTCTGTACGGATAATTTACCTCCAGGTTTAACCACAATCCTTTTGGTCTGGTGGCGTTCGCCTGTATCAACCAAATCATAATGACCCCAAGGCCGGTATGCTTTGCGGTGAACTTCTGCTTCACTGCGTCCACTTGCTTTTAACTGGGCAACAATTTCTTTGACTTCCTGGACTCTGTCTTTAGGCGCAATCATCACTGCATCATCCGTTTCTACAACGACCAGATCATGAACACCGACAACCGCAACCAGTTTATTTTGAGCGTGTATAAATGAATCCCGGGTATCAACTGTCAATACATCCCCGCAAATGGCATTGCCAAACTTATCTTTATCAGTAACATCCCATAAAGCGGACCATGATCCAACATCATTCCAGCCGGCATCAAGAGGAATAACTACCCCCTTGTCTGTTTTCTCCATGACAGCATAATCGATAGAATCAGCAGGACATTTAGAAAATATTTCTTTATCCAAACGTACAAAATCCAGATCAACTTTTGCGGCTTTAAGCGCTTGCCGGCAGATTGCCAACATATCCGGATTAAATTTTTCCAACTCGCTGAGGAAACTTCCGGCCTTGAACGCAAACATGCCGCTATTCCAATAATAATCGCCGCTTTGGAGATATTGTTTTGCCGTCTCTGCTTCGGGTTTTTCAACAAAAGCGGCGACACTAAAAGCTGGTCCATGCTGCAAAACATCACGCTTGATATAGCCGTATCCGGTTTCCGGTTCGGTAGGCACTATACCAAAGGTAACCAAAAACCCCTGCTCTGCCAATTCTTTTGCCTGAACGATTGCGTTATGAAAAGCGGCCACATTTGATATGACATGATCGGCCGGCAACACCAGTAATACATCATCTTCTGAAGGGGCTGTTAATGCCGCCATAGCCACTGCGGGCGCAGTGTTCTTACCCACCGGTTCGAGAATAATAGCGGCGGGTTTTGCACCTATTTCCCATAACTGTTCGGCCATCATAAAACGATGATCTTCGTTGCATACTGCAATCGGTGCCTTTAATCCTTCAAGCCCGGCCAGCCGGAGTACTGTTTCCTGTATCATCGTATGATTGGAAACCAGCGGCAGAAATTGTTTTGGATATTGTCCGCGTGAAAGTGGCCAAAGTCTTGTTCCTGAGCCACCCGATAAGATAACGGGAATCATAATAATCTTTTCCTTAAATTGTATAGTTGTATCAAAGTACACGAAACCAATTCCTTTATTTTAACACTTCTTGGTAAATACCTTTTATTTTTGCTTTAAGCGTATTTATTTGCAAATGCTGTAATAAATGCTGACAACTCATTGAACGGCAAATGATTGATGCCGGCCGCACTTTTGCGTCCTCCTCCGGTTGCAAATGACGAACACAATTCATCAGCCCCGGTTTTATTGGTTAATGGTGCCCGGACACTGATTTGGTAGCCGCCTTGGGCATTGTAACTTAAGACTGCATGAGCGCGTTCCGGGTCTTGATTGGCGAGCTCATTGCCGAATACGCCGCTAATTCGCCTTGCCCAGGCCTTATCCGGCAGAATATAGGCGGCAATGGCATCAGTCTGGTATTCAGGCTTGATATAATGAGCCTGGGTCATGTCGTCTGCATATCCCGTCAATAATTGTTCATAGACGATTGAATTGTCAGCAATAAAGTCAAAAGGTGAGATGTAGTTTACTAATTCACGGTAAAGCGCATCCGGTGCAAAATGCAAATCACTGATG
>JBBQCU010000177.1:0-7298 GCA_038319065.1 Methylococcales bacterium | reverse complement strand
GGCAAGGAAAATATCCTATATGGCAAGATTATGACACCTTCCGAAGCCTAGGCTTGCCTGACATGCAAGCTGAGGTTACGCCCCTCAAAGTAGCCGTGCAAACTGCCCCTGTAAAAGCATCAGATGCAGCATTAGCTGCCCAGCAACAAGGGACATCAGCCCTGGAGAAACTATTTTACGGTATAGTGATGGGTTTATTGGGCTATACTATCGTAGTCAAACGTCGCCCGCTTATAGATTTTGCACATAAGCTCTTTGAATTAGTGCGTAGTAAGCTGGTGAAAAAATAAATCCAGGCGATGGATCACTGCAATTGAAACATCATAGGGCGGTTTCGCGACAGCAAACCGCCCTGCAAATAGCATTTTCGATGATATTATAAAAAATCAGGCACAAAAAACTGCTTCCTTTAGTGGACTACAAGAGTGGGAATCTTTTGGAGAATATCGTTCCATACCCCAAAATTCAAAACTACCAGTGCTGATGATAACAAGACAATCAAGAAGGCGGTTACACGGCCTGCCGGCAGGAGACGAACGAGAGGTATGAAACCTACCACAGAAGCTATATGCCAATGTGGCGAGAATAGAAAAAGTTCATTTCCCCAAAACGAATGCAGAACCCAGTTGAACATAATAATAAGGGCGACCGCCGTCGACAACGGCTTTAATTTCCCGGATTCCCTGGTGAATCCCAGGAACAAGGAAACGCCCAGGATGACACCCGGAGCCAGCCAAAGTAAAGATACCAGATTGAAACGAGCGAGAGGCGGATTATAAAAAAATACGCTCCCATATCGGGCTTTTTCAAAAAGTTCGGTAGAAGCAACTTCCTGCTCTATATCCGGCTGTCCACCCCAAAAAGCCTGCCCGAGCGTGAACGGAAAATTCATAGCATCTCTTATCGGATTTGTGCTCGTGTGGAGAATAATACGGCCGATGTGCTTATCATAAGCATGTCCGGGCCGAAAGGCATTAAAGTCCTGATATACCCAGTTCAAGCAAGCCCATAAAAAAATCGTTAAAACACCTGCGCGAACAAACATTAATCCGGCGCTGGAAATGATACCGCTCATTGTCAGCCTGCTTCGTGTGTATCCGGAAATCGCAAACAAGCCTATCATGGGAACAATGTTGCTTGAGGTAATTCCCGCCGCAATAGTAACCAGTACCGTCCAGGCTACAGCGTGTATCCGGTCAGATAACCTTGCATTGATCAGCAACAAATACAAGCCGGTGGCCAGCAGAAACGCACTGATCATAAAGTGATCCGGGATCGAACCAAACGCGATGGTCGAAATTGAAAACCCATAAATCACGCTCAAGGCTAGCGCTGGTAAAACCCGGACCCCAGCCGTTAACGCAATCAAATAGACCATGTAGGTTGCCAGCGCAGCACACACCGGACTGACCCACAATGCCACATGCATCTGCAGAGCTTTCATCGTCAGATCGGGAAAAACCGGTGATAAGACCGCCGAAATCACGCGCACCAACGGATTGACGAAGTTGGACAGATTGGGATGAATCAAACTACGCTCACCGTATCCATAAGCATATGCCATTGATCGCATGGATGGATCACCCCCAAGAATCATGTTTTCCTGATCAAATACCCCCATTTGGTAAAGATCAAATGCCGAATTGGTACAGATCAGCAACAAGCCCGATCCGGCCAAAAGACCATAAAACATGGATTTATTTTTTAACATTGACTGTAACATGGATCACTTTTCTCTTGACATGGCATGGGCTGAATTAACATTTGAGACAGATTTTAAGCTGGCATATAGTCAAAAATCTGATAATGAGTAGCAATAAATGGGGCTTTTCAGTTCTATAAATTCTTAACCATCTACAAATCCGTCAAAACAAAAAAATGTTGTCTTTACAAACAATCCAGAATCGCTCTCTTAACTGCATCCAAACTGGCATCAATCGTAACAGGATGCGCTGCAGCACATTGTGATATTGCCGTATCGGGATCTTTTAATCCCATGCCGGTCAATGTACACACAATCTTGCTGCCTTCCGGGATTTTGCCGGAGGTTATATCATGCATGGCACCGGCTAATGAAGCCGCTGATGCCGGTTCACAAAATATGCCTTCATATTGAGACAACATTTTTTGAGCGGCTAAAATCTGTTCATCGGTAAATTTGTCGAACCAGCCGCCGGATTCTTTTTGAGCAGCCCAGGCAAAATCCCAGGATTGCGGATGGCCAATGCGGATGGCGGTAGCAACGGTTTCAGGATTATCGATCATTTCGCCCGCTACGAAAGGCGCGGCTCCGGCGGCTTGATAACCGCACATAACCGGGCGATTAGCGCATACACGATCTGTGGCATATTCATTGTAGCCTTTCCAGTAGGCGGTTATATTGCCGGCATTACCGACCGGTAAACAGTGATAATCTGGTGCAAAGCCCAAATCGTCAATAATTTCAAAGGCCGCAGTTTTTTGGCCATCAATTCTGAAGGGATTAATGGAGTTGACAATGGTGACCGGGGCATGTTCAGCGACTTCTTTAACCAGTTCCATCCCTTGATCAAAGTTGCCGTTAATTTGAATGATGGTGGCGTCATACATCAAGGTTTGCGCCAGTTTGCCCAAGGCAATTTTACCATCGGGTATTAAAACAAAGGCTTTAATGCCCGCTCGTGCAGCATAGGCTGCGGCTGAGGCAGAAGTATTGCCTGTTGAGGCACAGATAATCGCCTGACTGCCCTCTTCCACGGCTTTGGTTACGGCCATGGTCATGCCGCGGTCTTTAAACGATCCGGTTGGATTTAAACCTTCAAACTTGACATAAATATCAACGTCTTTACCTATCAGGCGGGGAATGTTTTGCAGTTGAATGAGCGGCGTATTGCCTTCGTTCAAACTGATTATACGAGTGGTTGCACTGACGGGCAGTCGGTCTCTGTAGCGCTCGATTAATCCAGTGTAATGTTTATGTATAGACATGTTTTTTCTTTATTTTAAAGTTTCCAGGCGGATGCGATTGACTTTTCCGGTAACGGTTTTTAAAGCTTCGATTTCAGCAATCGCAGCATTCATTTCTTTTTCCAGCGTGATTTGCGTCAGCATAATAATCGGTATAGTGGTTTCATCAACTGGTGCTTCTTTCTGTATGATGGCTTCAATGCTAATGTGATGTTCGGCAAGTATTCTGGTTACGTCGGCTAATACCCCCGGTTTATCTTCAGCAGTCAGACGTAAATAATACGCTGTTTTAAAGCGATCCGATGTTAAAACCGGGATATCATGCAATGAATCCGCCTGGAAAGCCAGATGCGGAACCCGGTTTTCAGGGTCACTGGTTAAGGCTCTGACGACATCAATAACATCAGCGACAACGGCTGAGGCGGTTGGTTCTGCTCCAGCGCCCGCACCATAATAAAGGGTTGGGCCAACAGCATCGCCTTTTACTACAATGGCATTCATTACGCCGTTGACATTGGCGATCAGCCTGCGTTCGGGGATTAAAGTTGGATGTACTCTTAATTCAATACCTTCAGATGTTTTTCTGGCAATACCTAAATGTTTGATGCGATAACCCAATTGTTCAGCATACTCGACATCGAGCCGGGTTATTTGCGTAATGCCTTCGGTATAAACCTTGTCAAACTGTAACGGGATACCGAAAGCAATCGAAGCTAATATGGTTAATTTGTGTCCGGCATCTATGCCTTCAACGTCGAAGGTCGGATCAGCTTCAGCATACCCCAAAGCTTGCGCTTCAGCCAGGACATCATAAAAATCACGGCCTTTATCGCGCATTTCGGTCAAAATAAAATTGCCTGTGCCGTTGATAATCCCTGCGAGCCATTGAATTTGATTACCGCTCAAACCTTCCCGTATGGCTTTTATTATCGGGATACCGCCGGCCACAGCAGCTTCAAAGGCAACGATTACTCCTTTTTCACTGGCTTTGGCAAAAATCTCGTTACCGTGTAAAGCTATCAGGGATTTATTGGCAGTAACGACGTGTTTCCCATTTTCTATGGCTTTTAAAACCATTTCTTTAACAGGGCCAGCACCACCAATTAATTCCAGAACAATATCGATCTCCGGGTCATTGATAATATCCATCGGATCGGTGGTTAAAATGATACCTTGGGTATCGCAAATCCGTTCTTTAACTAAATCCTTAGCCGATGCGCGCGTGATAATGATTTCCCTGCCTGCTCTGCGGGCAATTTCCGCCGCATTGCGTTTTAACACATTGACTGTACCGCCTCCAACAGTACCTAGCCCTAAAACACCCACTTTTACCGGTTTCAAATTGAGCTCCAGTTAAAAAATTGTTACTATACAAGGCCGTCTTTTTTCATCATATGTCGAATGCCGCGAACTGCCTGGCGCGTCCGGTGTTCATTCTCAATCAAACCGAATCTCACATGATCGTCTCCGTACTGACCAAAACCAATGCCGGGAGCAACAGCAACTTTTGCTTCCAATAGTAGTTTTTTGGAAAACTCCAGCGAACCCATGGTTTGATAAGCCACCGGAATCCTCGCCCAGACAAACATCGTCGCTTTTGGTTTTTCAACAGGCCACCCTGCTGCGTTTAAGCCCTCGCACAAGACATCGCGTCTTTTTCTATACATCCCGGCAATTTCCTCAACGCAATCCTGTGGGCCCTCCAGGGCAGCAATGGCAGCAATCTGAATCGGCGTAAATGTGCCATAATCCAGATAGGATTTAATCCTCGCCAACGCGGAAACCAGTTCTTTGTTACCGCACATAAAGCCCACCCGCCAGCCCGGCATGTTATAGCTTTTTGACATGGAGAAAAATTCTACGTCGATGTCTTTCGCGCCTTTGACCTGAAGTATCGATGGAGCCTTGTAGCCATCAAAAACAATATCCGCATAAGCGATATCCTGCACGACCCAGATATTATGTTCTTTAGCCACGGCGATTATTTTTTCAAAAAAATCCAGTTCCACACATTGACTGGTGGGATTTCCAGGAAAATTTAGAATCAGCATCTTTGGTTTAGGCCATGAATCAATAATGGCCTTTTGCAGCTCATCAAAAAAATCACCCCCTGGAATCATTGGTACATTCATTAAATCCGCGCCTGCAATCACCACACCGTATGGATGTATAGGATAGGCAGGATTTGGCACCAGTACAACATCGCCCGGCCCCAGTGTGGCTAACGCCAAATGCGCCAAACCCTCTTTCGATCCAATCGTAACAATAGCTTCAGTTTCCGGATCCAGGTCGACATCAAAACGGGTTTTATACCAGTTACTGATAGCTTTTCTTAGCCGGGGAATGCCTTTGGACATTGAATAACGATGCGTATCTGTCCGTCGTGTTGCCTCAACCATTTTATCAACGATATGTTTAGGCGTAGGTTGATCGGGATTACCCATGCCAAAATCAATAATATCCTCTCCAGCCGCACGCGCTTTGGCTTTTAACTCATTAACAATGTTAAAAACGTAGGGAGGTAAACGACTTATTCTATGAAATTCTTCCATTAAAAGCTCTTGAGCAACCCGTGTATGAATGAGAAAAAATAACTTATCAACTGTATAAGACCTTCGAGGTTTTTAAAACCTCGAAGGTTTAAATCAACAAAATGAGAGAAGTTACAAAAAAATAGCCTAAATTACTGGTGTTAATAGCTTCTGTCAAATAATACGAGAATTTGACTGCGTGGCGGCCTAATTTAAAGTCAGTGGTGAATCAGGGATAATACTTGCTCCACACGCTTTAAGTCTTCCCCGGTATCCACTCCCGCCTCCGGGGTCTTATCCACGATTTTTACTAATACGGCTTCGCCGTGCCATAATATTCTGAGTTGTTCAAGTGACTCAACCGACTCAAGCGGCGATGCTTCCCAGGAACAGTAACGGTTTAAAAAGTCTACCGTATAGGCATATAGTCCGATGTGACGGAGATAAGGCATTCTCCCTGAGGGTTTTCTGCCTGATTGGGCAAAGGCATCTCTTTCCCAGGGAATTGGCGCACGGCTAAAATAAAGAGCGTAACCCGCTCTATTCAGTACAACCTTGACTGCGTTCGGATTAAATATCTCTTCTGAATCGATGATTTTGGCAGCCAGTGTTGCTATGCCCGCCTGATTCTGACTGGCTAATGCGGCAGCAACCTCACGAATAGTTGCGGGAGGAACCAGCGGTTCATCACCTTGAAGGTTTACGATGATTTCGTTGCTCGCCCAACCGCATTGCTGCGCGACTTCGGTAATTCTTTCCGTACCGCTTTGATGGTCCGGACGTGTCATCACGGCTTTTATACCGAAATCGCAAACTGTTTGAAAAATCCGCTCATCATCGGTCGCGACGATAATTTCTTCAGCATTCGCTTCCTGCGCGCGCTCACAAACATGGACGATCATAGGTTTGCCGGCAATGTCCAGTAACGGCTTGCCCGGCAGCCTGGTTGAGGCATAGCGTGCCGGTATGACGACTTTAAAACGTAGACTCATTTGTATAATGCGTCGGTTTCTTCGCTGCTTAACTCGCGGGCTTCATCTTCAAGCATGACGGGAATATCATCACGGATTGGGAAAGCAAGCCGATCAGCCCTGCATATTAGCTCCTGTTTAGGCTTATCATAAATCAACGGGCTCTTGCAGAGTGGACAGGCCAGAATATCGAGTAATTTTTTATCTATCATGCTTCTCTCTTAGTAAGTTTAATAATTTTTCAGAAAAAACGGGATCAGGAACAGCTTTTACTGGAAGATACCAATGCTGTTTTCCCGCAAACTCTGCACATTTTACAGCATCCTTTTCAGTCATCAGCACAGGTTTGTTATCACTAAATTCAATATTGTGGCGCTGGAATTGATAATGATCGGGAAAACTATGGGTTATGCAGATTAATCCAGCCGTTTCAAGCAGTTTAAAAAATCGTTCAGGATTACCGATACCAGCTAAGGCATGGCAGCCAACAGTATTAAATTCGTGTAAAGATTTTTGCTTTCCGGTAACTAAATTAACTGCCATATCACCGCTTAGCTGCATGGAAAATTCATTCTCTTCGTACTTTTCACCATTCACGATAATGAAATCAACACTTTGCAATCTTTCTATGGGTTCGCGAAGAGGCCCGGCGGGTAAACAGTATCCGTTACCAAAACGTCTTTCCCCATCAATAACAGCAATTTCAATATCCCTGTTCAAGGCATAATGTTGCAAGCCATCATCGGACAAAATGACATTGCAATCGGCTTGCCTGAGTAACATGTTTGCAGCGTCGACCCGCAGCGGCCCTACAGCCATTGGACAGGCAGTTTGTGTAGCGATCAACAAG
>JBBQCU010000176.1:0-7307 GCA_038319065.1 Methylococcales bacterium | reverse complement strand
GTATGAGGAATTCATCAGAAGATACCCAGACCATTCCAATATCCATAAAAATAATTTTGATTGGTTGACCTTAATGCAACATTACGGTCTTTCAACAAGGTTACTTGACTGGACGACAAATTTATTAGTGGCGTTGTTTTTTGCTGCCAATAAAGATGATAAATATAAAGATGATAAATATAAAGATGATAAATATAAGGATAAAGATGGGGCCGTTTTTGCATTTAACCCAGGTTCAGAATTATCAGAAGACCATAGTTTCAGAAGATATTTGGAAATTCTGGTTACTGCAAAAACTCGAGGATCTTTTTATGAGCAATTGATCAAGGTAACGGATCAAGAATATGGGGAACTGGCAAAAATAAATGGAATAACCATAAAAGATTGGAAGGCTGATTTTATTCATTTGAGTAATATTTTTAGTGATATACCCAGAACTGAGGCAAGCGAGCTTCGTTCATTTGAACAATGTTTTGATATGCCTAGTTTAGATCAACGAGGTGTTTGCGAAAGGATAGATGAGTTTTCAAAAGTCTACCGTTTTAAACCTTCACATTTGAATTCGCGAATCAGACAACAACATGGCTGTTTTACATTTCACGGCGGTAAATATTTCAAAGAAGAACCTACTAGCCAAGAAGAGTCTTATAAAGCAGTGGAGTTTATTAAAACTCATAGCATGGAAAACAACGAAAACTTGATTAAGATAAAAATTAAGTCTGATGATAAAGTTAAACTGTTAGAAGAATTGGCATTAACTGGAATTACTGAAGCAACATTATTTCCAGAGATGGAATATCAAACTAAGTATATTAAACAACAATTTAAAATAAAGTACCGTAGGTTGGGCTGACGCAAGGAAGCTCAATATTTGCCGCTTCGATGTGTTGTGCTTTGTTCATCAACCCAGCCTATGAGTTGAAAAAAGCCAGTGAACCGCATCATTTGCTTCACGATCAAAGCAGAAACAAACCCTTTAAGCTTAAGGTTTAGCCATGAACAACAAATACACATCAGTAATTAAACAAGACGGGGACTGTTGGCTAGGCTGGATTGAAGAAATCCCTGGAGTCAATTGCCAGGAAGCCACGCATGATGAATTGCTTGAAATCCTGAAAATCACTTTGCAAGAAGCTTTGGCGCTTAATCGTGAAGAGGCTTTGCTCAGTGCGGGTACACATTATCGAGAAGAGCTCATTGCCTTGTGAAACGTTCTGAACTGGTTCGTTACTTGGTTGCCCAAGGTTGTGAATTATTACGGGAAGGCGGACGACATTCATGGTGGCACAATCCGGAACAAAATAAACGCTAAGCTATTCCAAGATATGCTGAAATCAAGGATATTTTGGAGAATAAAACCTGTAAAGATCCGGGTGTAATACCCGTTAAATAACACCGATAAATACAACAAGGCTATTCATTATGAACTGGCAAGAAGTCTGCGAAAACCCAAACTTACAGAATATCCCTTTCAAAATTGAATTGAACGAATATGGGCAGGTGGTCATGAGTCCGATGAAAGTGATCCACTCTTTATTGCTAAGGTGAAATTGAAAGATTGTTGCTGTGCTGCATAACCAGCGGCAAAGTGTTCCCGGAATGCGCTATTCGCACCGATAAGGGCACTAAAGTCGCCGATGTGGTGTGGGTGTCCGAACAACGGTTGGCTCATATTAAGTACGAAACGGAATGTTCTATTGCACCGGAAATTTGCATTGAGGTGTTGTCGGATAGCAATTCCGACCAGGAAATGAATGAAAAAAAGCTGCTTTATTTTCAACAACAGGCGCAAGAATTTTGGTTATGCGATCAACAAGGCGTTATGCGTTTTTTTAACGTACAAACCGAGTTAGTTCACTCGGAATTGGTACCGCGGTTTCCGAATAGAATTGACGTTTAAAAATAACCCGACAACATACGTTGGATAAATTAAGGAAATGGCAATGCTTGAAACCAACAAATTAAAAGAGACACCATGACCACCCTAGTGCTAGATGATGACTTAATAAATAAAGTCATACAAATAGGAAATTATCAAACGCCACAAGAGGCTGTTGTCGCGATTTTATCCGACTATATACAAACGCATCAGCCCAAAAATGCGCTATTTGATAAATCCTATCTCGATGTTGATATGGCTGATGGCGAAATTGATAGTTTATATGAGCGTGATAAAGATATAGGGGGGAATAACAATGCTTGAAACTACAGCGTCCAAACTACGCAAAAACTTACCGAAGGAAATCGAACCGTGCTTTGAAAGCCATGAAACACTGCATGTTAAACAACGTGATGGCAAAGACTTCGTTATTATCAGTGGGGAAGACTGGAGGGCGATTGAAGAAACACTGTTTCTTAATCAAATTCCTGGCATGGTTGCCAGTATTCATGATGCAGCTAATGAATCACTGGATATAGGCGTTCGTCTTCAGGATTTAGAAAGCGGTTCATGTTTTGCGGATGTGGACGCATTATGAATAATCAATGAGAAAAACAGCTCGTTAAGCAAAATTAAAAACCAATTGGAACTTTTATGCTCAGTATTAAAAACTTAACCGTCAACGTAGACGATAAACAGATTCTTAAGGGCATTAACCTTGAGATTAAGGCAGGGGAAATCCATGCCATCATGGGACCTAACGGTTCCGGAAAAAGCACGTTGGCGCATATTTTATCAGGCAAGGCCGGTTACACCGTGACTGGCGGATCGGTGACTTATCAGGGCAAGGATTTACTGGAGATGCCGCCTGAAATCAGGGCGCGGGAAGGCGTGTTTCTGGCGTTTCAATATCCGGTAGAAATTCCCGGCGTCAGCAATATTTATTTGTTAAAAGCTGCACTTAACTCTATTCGTAAATATCACGGGCAACCTGAAGTTGACGCGATGGATTTTTTAACCCTGATTAAGGGCAAGGTGCGTTTGCTGGAAATGGATGAGAAATTTCTTTATCGAGCGGTCAACGAAGGTTTTTCCGGCGGCGAAAAGAAACGCAATGAAATCCTGCAAATGGCGATATTGGAGCCCAAGCTGTGTATTCTGGATGAAACCGATTCCGGTCTGGATATCGATGCGTTAAAAGTGGTTGCGGAAGGCGTTAATTCCTTGCGTTCTCCTGACCGTTCCTTTGTGATGGTGACGCATTACCAACGCTTGCTGGATTACATTAAACCGGATTTTGTCCATGTGTTGGCGCATGGTCAAATTGTCAAATCGGGCGGTGCGGAACTGGCACTGGAGCTTGAAGAAAAAGGCTACAGTTGGGTTGAAGATACCAAGGCGGCATAATGACTACGACAACAGCAAGCCGTTATGCGGCTGAATATCAATCCTTAGCGCCCGTTTTGCCTGGACAAGACTTGCCTTGGTTAAAGAAATTAAGAATTCAGGCACTGGAAAGATTTTCGGCGCAGGGTTTCCCCTCCTTGCGTGAAGAAGAGTGGCGCTACACCAATGTGTCGGCTATTGAGAAAAAACTGTTTTCACCTTCGATCAATAGTGCATCGAGCCCTATTGATACTGATTGGCTGAAGCGCTATCAATTAGAAGATGCGTGGTCGGTAGTTTTGGTCGATGGCCATTTCTCAGCGGAGCTTTCGGTTTTGGATGATCTCCCTGATGCCGTTTCCGTGCTGAGTATGGCGGATGCCCTGGTTAAATACCCAGAATTACTGGAAACACATCTCGGGCAAGCGGTTAATAATGCAGAGCATAGCTTTATCGCCTTTAATACCGCCTGGTTTACCGATGGTTTATTTGTACATGTTCCGGCCAAACAGGTGCTGGCGAAACCGATACAAGTGCTGCACATCGTGACTCAAGCCGATGTCCTGGCAACAACGCGTACTGTCATTATTGCTGATGAAATGTCGGAAGCCAAAATCATCGAAACCTTTGTTGGTTTGGATGTTGCCTATTTATCAGCCGCTGTCACCGAAGTAAGTGTCGGTGCGAATACCGATGTCACACTGTATAAAATGCAGTGCGAGTCTGAAAAAGCCTACCATTTTGGCGGTACTTACGTTAAACAGGCGCGTGATGCGCGGTTTTACCATCATAACTTTGCCTTTGGCGGCTTGCTGGCAAGAAGCGACATTCATACCGATCTTGATGTTGCTTCCGAGTGCGAACTGAATGGCTTGTATTTGGGTATCAAGCGTCAGCATATCGACAACCATACCCGTATCAATCACCTGAAGCCCAATGCCGTCAGCCGCGAACTCTACAAAGGCGTGCTGGATGATAGAGCACGGGGCGTGTTCCAGGGACGAGTAATTGTGGATATTGATGCTCAAAAAACCGATTCGCAAATGAATAACCGCAATCTGCTGTTATCGGATGATGCCGAAGCCGATACCAAACCGCAACTGGAAATTTATGCCGATGATGTAAAGTGCGGACACGGTGTCACCGTTGGGCAGTTGGATGAAAAATCCGTTTTTTATCTGCAATCACGTTGTATTGATGAGGAAACCGCGCGTAATATGTTGACCTTTGCCTTTGCCAACGAAATGGTCGACAAGATAAAAATCAAAAGTTTACACGATAAAGTGCTGGAGCAGGTGTTGCTGCGTTTTCCGCAAGAAGGGGTTGAGAAGAGTTGGTTATAAAATATCCGCCAGATGAATGCTGATTTCATTCAGTTGTGACAAAGTGATGGTATCGCCAGTTCGTAACGTGGTTTTTTCAGCATACACCTCGCCATTGGGCTTGCGATACACTTCCAGGTACTTGTCATTGAGGTTAAGTAGCCAGTATTCAGGAATACCGTGCAGCGCATATAAGCGCAGCTTCTGGTTTTGGTCAAATGATAACGAACTATCTGCCACTTCAATCAGCAACAAGACATCATTCGCATTGGGATGTCGGGATGAATAAAAATCAGCATTGGGCTTTAACAGCAGGAAATCCGGTTCGGGCTCGGAAAGGTCGCCGAGTTGGAGTGGATTTTGTACGCTGACGATGACGTCATCCGGGGCGAGTTTTGTCAGTAACTTATTGAGACGATTTAGATGTCCCGTGTGATTAAAACCTATCGGTGCCTTATCTAAAATTTCTCCGTCTATTAGTTCTACACGGCTTCCAGGCGGAAAAATATTAGCCTCGCCCAATCTGCGCCATTCATCAAGGTTAGTCAGGTGTTTCGTAGGATTAACAGTAGCCATAAGTGCAATTAAACCAAATTAGAATCAAAGATAAATATAATATGCCGCTAGTGAATAAGCAACATGTCAAAATCTGAACAGACAAAATTATGACAAACTTCCCAATAGAAAAAATTCGCGCTGATTTTCCCATTTTGGCAGAAAAGATACGCAACAAACCGCTGGTTTATCTCGATAATGCTGCCACCTGCCAAAAGCCGCAAGCGGTTATTGACAGTATCGTACATTTATACAGCCATGTTTACGCTAACGTCCATCGCGGCGTGCATACGCTAAGCGTGCGTTCTACAGGCCTTTTTGAAGGCGCGCGAACCAAGGTTAAAGACTTTATTAATGCGGCCAGCGAAAAAGAAATCATTTTTGTCAGAGGGGCTACCGAAGCTATAAACTTGGTTGCGCAAACTTACGGCAAAACCAATATCAAGCCGGGTGATGAAATTATCATCACCGCAATGGAGCATCATTCCAACATTGTGCCCTGGCAAATGCTGTGCGAGCAAACTGGCGCGGTATTGCAGGTCGCGCCTATGAACCTGCTAGGTGAATTGCTATTTGATCAATTTGAAAAATTGATCAATGATAAAACCAGACTGGTTTCTGTTGTGCACATGTCTAACGCCTTGGGCACGATTAATCCGGTAAAAAAGATTATCGCCACCGCACATGCGCAAGGCATACCCGTTTTGTTGGATGGCGCGCAGGCCATTCCACACATGACGGTAGATGTACAGGACCTGGATTGTGACTTTTATGTTTTTTCAGGGCACAAGCTTTATGCGCCTACTGGTACCGGCGTACTTTACGGCAAACAGGCGCTGCTGGAAGCAATGCCGCCTTATCAAGGCGGTGGCGATATGATCCGCAAAGTTACTTTTGAAGAAACCGAATACAATGTGCTGCCCTACAAGTTTGAAGCTGGCACACCGGATATTGCTGGTGTCATCGGTTTGGGTGCGGCTATCGATTACTTGAACGGCATCGGTATGGATAAAATTGCTGCTTACGAGGCTGAACTGCTGGCTGATGCTACGGAAAAAACTCATAAAATTAAAGGCCTCCTGATTATTGGTGAGGCCGAGCATAAAGGTGCGATACTCTCTTTTGTCCTGGATAAAATACATCCGCACGATATTGGCACCATGCTCGATAGTCTGGGCATTGCCATAAGGGCAGGTCACCATTGCGCCATGCCGGTGATGGATTTTTATAAAGTGCCGGCGACGGCAAGAGCCTCGTTTGCAATGTATAACACTAAAGAAGAAATTGATGTATTAATGAACGGGATAGAATCCTTGATTGAGGTATTTGGCTAATGTTTGATGATCTACGAGACCTCTATCAGGAGGTTATTTTTGACCACAACCGTAACCCGCGCAATTTTCGGGTCATGGAAAATGCTCACAGACAGGTGGAAGGATTTAATCCGTTATGCGGTGATCGATTGACTCTATATTTGAAATTGGACGGCGATGTGATTACCGATGCCAGTTTTCAGGGTTCGGGTTGCGCCATTTCAACAGCGTCCGTGTCTTTAATGACCGAGATTGTGAAAGGTAAAACCGAACAGGAAGCCGAAGAGTTATTTAAAAAGTTTCATGAAATGACAACCGGTAAGGATGAAAACTTTAATCTTGAAGCCATCGGAAAGCTTGCGGTATTGGCGGGTGTTCGTGAATATCCGGCACGGGTCAAATGTGCAACGCTGTCCTGGCATACGCTGGATGCTGCGTTGAAAAACGAACAAAAATCGATTTCTACGGAGTGATTATTGCCCCGAAGGACACGAAGAGCACGAAGTTTTTTATTCGGAACGTGCATGACATAACTTTAACATCTGACGCCCTCAATGAAAGGATTGAGGCGAGGGAATGTAATAATTAAGTTATTTCGTACATGTTACTTTGGGATCTTCGTGGTTAATAAACTATGATCACAACAACTTCAGATCAACAATACACCGGAAAGCTGGCGATACTTTATGAAGGTCAGGGCGGTATTCTGCCGTTTCAGCAGCTTGCAGAAAGATTGGCCGTATCGCTTAGAAATTCATCAGGGGACGGTTTTGATAATCAAGAGCTGTTCTTTTTAAGCTGGCGTGAAGGTAGTTTAAAGCTGCTGGATAAAGAGCTGCTTAAAAAAGTCGG
>JBBQCU010000175.1:0-7331 GCA_038319065.1 Methylococcales bacterium | reverse complement strand
ATGACTTATCTCCCACTTAGAACAAAGGGGAAAGCTTGCAAACTCCGGCATTTTTAGGTTATTCATTCAAATTTAGTAAGGGAGGAACTACATAGTTACAATCATTTTATAGCTGGGTTCAGATTGTGGTTCGTTTTGCTCACACAATATAACCTTTTCCGTTAGGTTTAAAATAAGAACATTTCGTAATCGTTTCTGTGGTTTTTATTAATGTACACACTGTTTTTAGAGGATTTTACCCAGGGGGATTAGAGCATATACCAAGATTGGCAATGTTGCATAGTTAACTCGTAACCGTCTTAAGGCCTGTATTACTTGTTGCTGCCACGTCATTTCTTGTACTAAGGAACGTGCACGAAATAACTTGAGATTTGTATACCCTTTCCCCAGCCCTCTCCCAGTGGGAGAGGGGGTAAGTTGTTCAAGTTATTTCGTGTGCGTTCCTAATGAGTCGAAGTGAAAGCTTGATCCGTCGTATAATATGCGACTAAATCGGAAAAACTAAGGAGGGGCTCATGCCCAATTATACGACTGAATCTATTTGCACCATCGCCTTGGTTGGGCATGGCGCGGCAGGCAAAACCAGTTTGGCGGAAGCATTACTGCATGCCGCAGGCAGTATTCAACAAAAAGGGGTAGTCGAAAAAGGCAATACCGTCTGCGACTTCGATCCCCTGGAAAAAGCCGCCGGACATTCGTTGTATAGCGCTATAGCGCATTGCGACTATGAAAATACCCGGATTCATTTGGTGGATACGCCGGGTTACCCGGATTTCGCCGGTCAAGCCATCGCGGCCTTGGCGGCGGTCGATGCCATCCTGTTAGTGATTAATGCCCAAACCGGCATAGAATTAATGACCGAACGGATGATGCGATGGGCCAGGGAGCGGCAGCTCTGCACCCTCATTGTAGTGAACAAGATCGACTCCGACAATCTGGATTTGCCAAATCTGCTCGACGATATTCGCGAGCGCTTTCGCGGCATTATTCTGGATTTGCCGGCACATGGCGCAAAAGACGTTGTAGAAGTACTGGAGCGCGATAGCGGAGAAGCCGATTTCGGTTCGGTCGCTACGGCTCATCATGAACTCATTGAGCGCATTATCGATGAAGACCTGGCGTTACTGGAAAAATACATCGAAGAGGGAGAAGAACCCAAGCCTGACGAGATGCACTCGCCGTTTGAAAGCGCGTTACGAGCCGGGATGGCACCTATTCTGTTTACCTCTGCCAAAACCGGCGCAGGTATAAAGGAATTGTTACACGTCCTTGCCAGTCTTGCCCCTAGTCCAGCCGAGGGCAATCCTCCGCCATTTTATAAAGGGGAACCCGGCGCTACGGCGGAAGCATTTCATGCCGAACCGGATCCGGACAAGCATGTGCTCGCTCATGTTTTCAAGGTGGTCTCCGATCACTACATGGGCAAGGTCGGCATTTTCCGCGTCCATCAAGGCACGCTAAGAAAGGATGCCCAGCTGTTTGTCGGTGACGGCAAGCGCCCTTTCAAAGCAGCTCATCTTTACTGCCTGCAAGGCAAGGAATACGAGGAAGTAGAAGCTTTGTTGCCAGGGGACATCGGCGCGGTAGCTAAAGTCGATGACCTCGAATTTGACTGTGTTCTGCATGATTCTCACGATGAGGACTTTATTCATCTCAAACCCTTGAATTTCCCCAAGCCGATGGCTGGTTTGGCGTTGGAAACCAAACGCCGGGGCGATGAGCAGCGCTTGTTTGACATTCTCGAAAAACTGGCCCTGGAAGACCCCACTTTTGCAATTGAACGCCGCCCTTCAACCAATGAAACCGTCATTCGCGGATTGGGCGAAATTCATCTGAAAACCAAATTGGAAAAAATGGCTGGCCAATACAAAATGGAAGTCGATACCAAGCCGCCTCTGATTCCCTACCGCGAGACCATTACCAAAGCGGCGGAAGGACATTGCCGCCACAAAAAGCAGAGCGGCGGCGCCGGCCAGTTTGGCGAAGTTTTCCTGCGCATCGAGCCACTCGAACGGGGCAAAGGTTTTGAGTTTGTCGATGCGGTCAAAGGCGGAACCATTCCCGGCGTTTTTATGCCGGCTGTGGAGAAAGGTGTGCGCCAAGCTCTGGAAGGCGGCGTAGTTGCCGGATTTCCCGTGGAAGATCTGCGTGTGATTGTATACGACGGCAAGACCCATGCGGTGGATGGCAAGGAAATCGCTTTCATAACTGCCGGACGCAAGGCGGCCATTGCAGCAATCCGCGCTGCCGCTCCGATCGTACTTGAGCCTGTTGTCGCAATCGAGATTATCGCGCCTGAATCTGCCATGGGTGATATTACCGGCGACCTTTCATCACGGCGCGGCCAGATTAACGGAGCGGATACACGCGGGCAAGGCCGGATGGTCATCAACGGCAGGGTTCCCCTAGCCGAACTGGAGGACTACCAGTCCCGGTTGAACTCTCTTACCGGCGGGCGCGGCCACTATGATATTGAACTCAGTCATTACACGACTGTGCCGGAAAATATCCAACAGCAATTGATGGCCGGTTTCAAACTGAAAGAGGAAGAGGACTAGCCTTTATAGAGGCGTTGCACTTATTCCGGATCCAGGTTAATTTTATGAAAATTTTTGGGTATTCGGAATTTAGTGTTGAGAAGTTAAAACTTAACTAAACCAATAAATGTATTAATCGTCGAATTCAACGAAAAAAAATTGTTTTCCAAGCTTATCAAATGCTGAAAATTCAGATACCTGACGTTCGTGCTTGCAAGGTTTCGAGAAGATCACAGGCAGCTCGCGACCCACAAGAGACACTCACTCCACATTTACGAATGACAGCATACCCATATGAAGCGGCCAGTCGATTCTACAGAGTCAGCTGGCTTAACTTGCCAACAGCGAACCGTTGTTAAATTATACTCTGTAGTATTCAAGATCAAAATCAAGCGGATTTTTGGCCTACTTAAGGGTTTTTGCTTTATACAATTTAAGTACAAATCATCTTTTTTTAAATCATTGCGCCCTAATAACAACCCCCAGATCTCTTTGGGTATTTGATACTGATTTAAACTTGTGTGAGGACATGAACTAGCTTTTAAAAGACAGTGATATCATCTAAGATGAGTTTGACGAGGCACAAAACTAAAACTGTGACACGATGAAGCTGAAAGAAATCAATAACAGATGTTGAGGTATATCGAATACCAGTGTTTGCCTTGTCCGCTTGGCACAGAGGCTTGATAATGGAATACCACAGCAAGACCTGTTCGGGGGGAAGCAAAAACTTTTTGCATTTTAGCCTGTAGTCGATCGCTACAGCATTTATTAAAGTCATAATCGTTTCCTATAATTGATGAGTTTATAGGCATGAAAGTCCATCTAATGCGGCTTTCAAATCGGTTTTTGGAAGCAACCCTCGAATAAATGTCATTGCAGGGAAAACTTAATGGTAATTCAATATGCCAGTGAAAATTCAGGGCTATCATGTTAAAAGGAATAAAATATTTATCATATGTTGATAGTGGTGGTTATAGCTCGGCAGCGATGGCTTACATCAATGGATTATCAAATGCCGGAATGCCTCTCACCTGGATGCCTTTTGTGTTTGGCCAATATTGTTATATTCCCTGGACTTCCGACAAGAACGCATTGCCACTTGAAGTGAATAATGAAAAAAACTCTGTAGATACTTTGGCTACGAGATTGTTTGGCGCGATTCATAAACAATTAAATTATGATACCGTGTTAATGCACACTCAGCCAGAATATTGGTCAAATTATTGGGAGCAAGGTAAGCGCCGCGTTGGCTATACGGTTTGGGAGACAGACCATATCCCCCGGCATTGGACACCGTTACTCAATACGGCTGAGCGAATCATTGTCCCTTGTCGTTTCAACGTCGACGTTTTTCAGGGCAATGGCGTCAAGTGTCCAATTTCAATCGTTCCACATATCTATCGGATACCCTATGATGTATCGATTGAAGAGATCGCTGCTTTTCGAAGACAACTTGGTATAAGGGATGATCAATTCGTCTTCTATTCCATAAACGCCTGGACAGCGCGCAAAGCGATGTGGGAAACAGTGACTGCGTTTTTGGAAGCCTTTTCTGCCAGTGAATCGGTTGTTTTTGTAATTAAGACTGATGCTGCCGGAGTAAGAAATGAAGATGCGACTGAAATAACGCCAACACCTCGGATTATTGCCGAATTGTGTGCGGGTCGCCGTCAAATACCAGAAATAAAGCTGATCTGTCGTCAGATGAGCCTTCGGGAGATTGATATCCTGCATCGAATTGGTAATTGCTACATTTCTCTTACTCACAGCGAAGGATGGGGATTAGGGGCTTTCGACGCGACCGGTATCGGTAATCCGGTCATTATCACCGGCTGGGGTGGACATCTGGACTACTTGCCCGTCAATTACTTCGGATTGGTGGATTATCGATTAGTCCCGGTCCGGGATCGGCTGGGCTCTCATTCCTATGAGACTCGACAACATTGGGCAGAGGCGGAACGAGAACACGCAGTGCATTTGATGCGTGAAATTTTCCGTGATCCAGCCGCTAACCAGTCCATAGCCGGGCAGTCCCAAGATCATATCCGTGCCACATTTTCGGAATCTTCTGTAATCAAGCTTTTTATCGAGGCTCTCAATGAACCGCATACCGCGTAAATTTCATTTCATTTTCGGCTTAAAGCCTCAACATGAGCCTTTTCATTTGGCGCATTATTTATGTTTGGAATCCTGCCGAAGAATCAATCAACCAGTGGAAATTTATTTCCATTATCATTATGAACCTTTTGGGGAATATTGGGAGCGAATCCGCCCGCATCTCTTGTTAAATCGGGTCGATTTGGAATCTTTCATTATCGAGAGTCAGCGCTACCAAAATACTTCAGAAGGCCGATTTATCAAACAGGCGGGGCTTGATTACGCGCATCAATCAGACTTTATTCGACTCAAAGTCTTGCTGGATCATGGCGGCGTTTATGCCGATATCGATACGTTGTTCGTGAATCCCTTGCCGGAATTTCTTTTTGAGCAGCCCTTTGTCCTCGGTGAGGAAGCGCCAGTCAAGCTTCATCAAGAGGAAAAACCGCACTACTCGCTATGTAATGCTTTCATTATGTCAGAACCGGGGACGATCTTCGGTCGATTTTGGCGGGATCTTATGTACAAGGTTTTTGATGGAACCTGGAGCCGTCATTCCTGTCAGACAGCGGCGATGTTGCAAGAGCAAATGCCGAATACGATATTTGTTGCCCCGCAGCATTATTTCTACAAACATATGTTTACACCGGAAGGTATTGCAACGCTTTTGGAAGGGCTCGATGCCGATTTTAATGAAGTTTATAGCATGCATCTCTGGGCGCATTTATGGTGGGATCAAAGAAGAACTGATTTTTCTAAGTTTCATAGTGAATTATTAACCGAAGAGTATATTCGTAACACTGATACTACCTACAACGTCGTTGCGCGCCGTTATCTCGATTGAATTTTCCGTGGATTTTTTAGGATAGATGCCGTGCGCGACTCGGTTCAGATGTGACCGATATGTAATTTTAATGTTTGATCTTCGAAGGGCATGCTCACAGGATCCAAAGTCGTTGCGTATTCACGAAGCCGTGCATCGAGCAAAGAGATTTGCGTTTTTAACCGGTCTCCGCTCAGATGCTTCCAGTCCGAGATAGCCATGTGATGCTCTTTATCCCAAACGTTCTTACCTGTATAAATATAGATATAGATCCAACCCATACCGCCAAGCGCCGCAATTTTATGTCCGCACCGGACTAAATCCATAACGACTGGGGTGTCCTCGCCTCGCGATAGAGCGGGATATTGTCCCAGGAGCTGCTTTTTGCCCATCAAGGTGCCCTGAATGAGATTCAATGGTGGAGACTCAGCGTTCCAGTCATCCCAATACAATAGATGCTCTTCTTGGAAAAGATGTAGTTGGTCAGTCAGAAAGCAGAAGTCGGCATTCTTTATCTTGAGGTAAGCATACTGAATTTCCAGGCGGCGGGGATGATAAAGATCATCGTCATCCCATTGGCAAACCAGAGGATACTTAGCCAATTTTACGGCTAAGTTTCTTAATTCCCCCAGCGTTAGCCCAGAGGGTGCAGTATGCACCTGAAACAGATTATCATTGTATTCGCTTCCTAGCAGCTGTTGGATTGTGTGATGAAAATTTGCATCGCCGTCATGAACAATTACCAGTTCACGTGCAGCGAACGTCTGGCTGAAAAAACAACTGATCGCGCGCGATAGTTCAGGCAGGCGACAAGGTTAGGTAACGGTCAGACAACTAATCATTGCAGGGGGGAGATAGTAACGATATCGCGGATTATTTCGCCAAACGCATCAATAGACGTGCGGCGTCCTTCTCTGCCAAGCCTTGGAACAGGTGCGGCAATTGCCGCACAGCAATGACGTTACAACATAAATCAGGGATAGACTGGTAAGGTGTTAGTCCCTGGGCGGTCATTGCAAAAAGATGGAATTCCATACCACGTAGCTTCGCTTCGAGATCAAAAAGAGTATATCCAAATCGGGCGGTGTTGGGAGTGTAAAATTCGACTAATAAAACAATATCCGAGTTTGCGTTCAACGTTTTTGCCGCCCCCTCAATGACCTCGAGTTCTGCTCCTTCAACATCAATCTTGAAAAAGTCAACTCGTTCTATGGCGTGCGAGGCAACGTAATCATCCAGCTTAATCACATCCACTGCTACGGGATCGCCGTATCCTTGCTGTGCCGGAATGAACGAGGTAGCTCCCAGGTTATCGATAGTATGCGGATAAAGAAGCCGCTCTCCCATAGTGTGTCCAAGGGCCAGTTGATTTGGGACGACATTCATACATGCTGCCCGTTTGATATTTCGATGGAAGATAGTGAATATCCCTGGATGGGGCTCGAAGGAATGAACTTGTCCTTTCGCTTCAACACAGACACTAGCGATCATCGAATGCTGGCCTATATTGGCCCCAGCGTCAATAACGGTCATCCCTGCCTTTAAAAAGGTACTCATAAAGGAAACAGTATCCTTTTCCCAAACTCCATAAGCAAGAATATCGCTACCTATTAAATCACGAGGATCAACCTCAATGGGCAAGCCGTTAAATAATCTGGCTATGCGGCCCTGCCATATGCTTAGTAGAGGCGATTTTGTTGAATCTTTCGATGATGTATCCATATTTACCATTGATTCCGATCACAAATATTACAACTTGCTATTGACGCGGGTTGTAAGAGAATATCACAATATGAGTTGTACCGATTAATAAGCCCAGAAAGGCAAATAAATAATTTATGATCCCTCCGATATGGCTTAATTGTTAATCT
>JBBQCU010000174.1:0-7364 GCA_038319065.1 Methylococcales bacterium | reverse complement strand
TAGAGTAATGATAGGCGCCGACCATGTAACCCTGACAAAAATTAACGGCATCCCCATAGTAAGGATCTTGCGGAGAGGCCATGCATAAATTGATTAAATTGCGCGTTGTTTTTACCACGAAATCTTCCTCTGTAACGGCAGCGTTCGCTAATCCTGGCATTAAGATACCAAAAGTCATAATTAGCATTAGCAATTTTAGTTTCATCTTGATTATCCTCTAAATTGTTAAATTTGAATCTCAGTGTATCATTTTTTATCAGGGGTTACGACCAATTTTGACTCGGCCAAAAGAGCAAAATAGTAATGTTGTTAAGGTCTCAAGCCCTATTGCCGCCAGTGATAAAGATAACCGACAAGAGACAATCAATATGATAAACATATACACCTTATAAGACATGAGCCATTTTTACATTTTTCTATTAAATCCTCCTTTTGCCGTGGCAGAAGCGGAATTTTTTGCCGCTTCCGCAGGGGCAGTGTTGATAGGTTCCACGCTTCTCGTCCTCGGCAGCGACCCAGGCCATGATCTCGGAGGGTACGTGGCCCTGCTGAATCATGTGGGCCATTCTCGAGAAGGCTGGGCCGGTTTGATGGATGTTTCCGAGTTTGAAGCGTGGCTCGACAAAATGGTCGCAGGAGTAAAGATCGCCGTTGTGCTCCAGAGCCGGTCCGTAGCCGCAGGTCGGGGCGTGGAGCAGTGGTTTGCAGCGCCTGCTGAAGAAGGTGTGGATAGTGAATCTGACAAATTCCTGAAATAATACTCGTCGCACATCAACAACGGCGCTATTGTTCCCTCACCAACTGAGCGGGCAGCCTCTATTTTTGCGAAAGCTTTTTTGGGCATCCCTGCCCAACAAACGGCAAAAATTACGCGACCGCTAATGCCTTCGGCGGCCTCAGCCGTCCTGCTTCTCTCGTTGCATACCCAACAAGGGGTAAATTTGTTTGTTCATCGGTATTTTCCGAGTAGCAGAGAAATGGATATTATGAGAGGAATTGGCATTATATTAAGAAAGATATGGAGGAAGATTAATTAAGTCTCTACTTGGAATAGAGCCTTAATTGGAATTGATTTTTTATATTTAAAATAAGGCTCTAAAATGATTACCAAGCTACCCTCGAAAATCATCAAGTTCTGGCTCAAGCCCAGTGTTATTTTATTCATAGTGGTTAAATGGTGCAAAAATGGTGCTTGTGATAATGGATTTAAGGTGGGATACTTCGGTTGAGGCGGTTGAATTTCCTATCCGTCAGCCCGGACTAAAATCCAAAGTACAAAGTTCTTTCGCTGCATGGAGTTGTCCGGAAATCAGCATATTTTTCAGTTGAATGGTTCGATGCATATAAATATCCGTTAAATCCTTGAAGGCTTCCGGAAGATGATGTCTTTCCATGCGGGATAATTGTCCATCAAATGCGGCGGAAACACTAAGTAAATCCAACAGAAAATACCGCTCGGGCTCCGAAACCTGATCCAGAATCGACAGAAAATCTTCCCAGTTATCGTATTCACTGCTTTCTTTTATTTCGAAGGTATTGCTTAGTCTAATGAGTAGAATCAATAAATTAGGATGGTAATCCTGTGCTAAAACCATCATGGTTGCGACCGCTCTGACAGCGCCTTCACGAGCTATCGGACTTAACTGGGCAATCATGTCATCGGTCAGAACTTTGCTAACAATATGCTCAGCCATTTATGACCAAACAGCCTGAGCCGGGCTTCACGCGCAACTTTATAAAGCGTAAAAGCATCCCACAAACCGGTGACGGGGATGCCTACCCAACTGAAGGCATTTCGCATTTCGCCTTTACCGGCTATTCGAATCAATAAAAACTTGACCACCAAACTGCTGAGTATGACTTTTGCCTTATAAAGAGCAGCGACCAGAAATAATTTTGATTTTGATATATGCTTGCTCGGATCTATGCCCAGATAATGTATAACCGGGTCGGGAACCTCCAGCGCCGCTCTGGCCAGAATATTGGGAACAGCATCATCGACCGGCAGGCCGGCATCGTCTAAAGCCTGATGATGACCGGTCAGGCAAGCCAGACTGAAAACCGTTTTAAGGCCCAGCCAGTATAAAACGGCTAACTCTATAACCAACATGATGGCCAGGACACTGCCGTACAGCAAATAATAGGCCGTACTGTCCATACTTTCTTGATAAGTCCATTCCACCCATATCGTTACAAAAGTAGTTAATGCGCCGATTGCAAAAGCAATGATAGCCGCGAATGCCGTGATATTACCGGCAAGTGTTTGCAAAGTAACATCAGCCGGCAACTCGTCGATGGTGAGATTACGCAAACCCGCTGTACCGGATTTAATTCCGAGATAGCGATAATACTTCACGCCCAGATTTTCTAAAAATCCCGGCTCTTCTTCTCTGACGTATGATGATTTTTTTATAGTGTTGTCTGTTATTGACATGGTTTATACCTGGTCGTTCTATCAGGGTTGTGTGAGATAGCCGAAAAAAAGGGCATGGCCTTTCATTATGAAATTTCTAAGTTAAACGGAAATTTGCAAAATAGCAATGCCCGTATGGAGCGCAACGAAATATGGCATCTTAACCACGAAATCCCTGATTCCGCAAAGCTGGATTTAGGCCAACCGCTAAAGCATTCGGATTACACTTTAGCACACTCACCCAAGGCTACCCCGCTGGACAATACGCTGGACTTAACATTAGGAGCCCCCTTGCCCTCAGCGAGAGGCCTGCCCTGAGCCCTTCGGCTTCGCCAGAAGAGCCCGGTCGAAGAGGGTGGGATCAGGGAGTTAAACAGGTTCATTGCCTTATTTTTATTGTTTAGCTGGAGCCATGACGTTCCTCTCTGGCAGTAGCTTAAGAGTGCAGGCATTAACAGTAATGTGATGTTTGAAGCCACTCTGACAATGTAACCCAATCGAAAGATGAAGCCAAACCCGCGAGGGTAAAGCGGAACTGCGAGCATTACGCGGTAGGGGGCTAGGCTTAGAGTGGTTGGGTGAACTGTCGTATAATCCTGCGCCAAAAGCTCCATCACCGCCACCACTGGAAATTGCCAGGATATTGACAATGCCCTTTTTCTCGAACAAACCGTTTTAATTTTCCTGATCCCTAGCTTCAATCGCGTCCTTTTGAAAAACCGGGCTAAATTCGTCTCCCCATGCCCGCAGCCCTGTAATTCCTGGTATCTGCACCGAGGACTCGAACTTGCGAGGAGGCGGAGCATGCGGCCTTAGTACGGCCCATCCCAACAAAGCAGAGCTATTTCAAAATCCAACGCAAATATTTGATTTTGTCTTTATAAGGCGCATACAGTAATGGCAGATCAATCCAGGTCGCCGACTTAAGGATGCTTTTTTTATGCGAAAATCGTTCAAAGCCGTGAATGCCATGGTAACTTCCGATACCACTTTCCCCTACTCCCCCAAACGGTAAGTAGGAATTACCGATATGCATAACGCAGTTATTAATACAGCCTCCGCCAAATTGAATATTTGCGATCAGTTCCTGTTGCACTGCGTCACTGGAAGAATAAATATAACAAGCCAATGGATGCTGGGGTAGCTTGGAAATTACATCATAGACTTCATTAAAATCACTGTAATCTAGTACAGGTAAAACCGGCCCGAAAATTTCTTCATGCATCGCCTTGTCATCCAGTTGACAATCACGCAGCACAGTGGGCGCAATAAAATTTGTCTCAGTATTGGTCTGACCGCCGGTAACCACTTTTTCCGGGTCTATCATCGCCGAAATGCGGGCGAAATGGGTAGCATTGACTATGCGACCAAAATCCGGGCTTTGTTCGGGATCATCGCCATAACATTCGCGGATACGTTGCTGCATTTTTTGCAAAAAGGCTTCCTTGACATCCTGATGCACCAGCACATAATCCGGCGCAATACAGGTTTGTCCGGCATTCATAAATTTACCGCTGCAAATTCGTTTGACCGCCAAATCCAGATTCGCATCATGATGCACTATACAAGGACTCTTGCCGCCCAACTCCAACGTCACCGGTGTCAGGTTTTTTGCTGCTGCCGCCATGACGATGCTACCAACACGCGGACTACCGGTAAAGAATATATGATCGAATTTTTGTTGTAACAGCACAGTCGTTTCTGCAATTTCGCCCGGAATATAGGCGATATAATGCGGATCGAAGTGTTCTTCCAGCATTTTCTGGATTACCAAACTGCATGCTGGAGTCATCTCAGATGTTTTCAACACTACGGTATTACCGGCGGCTATCGCGGCAATTAACGGCGAAAAAGACAGATTAACCGGGTAATTGTACGGCGCTATAATCAGATTAACCCCCAATGGGGAATGGTAAATCTGGCTGCTGCCAGGCTGGCAAAGTAAGGAAGTCCAGGTACGTTTTGGCTTCATCCAGACTTTCAGTCTTTTTATGGTTTCGCTAATTTCATGCTGACAAAAACCGGTTTCAGCCAAAAAAGCTTCAAATTCTGATTTGCCCAAATCCTGCTTCAAGGCAGCGTGCAATTCCTGTTCATAGCGTTTGAAAGCTTCTTTCAGCTTATTCAAACAATCAACACGATGTTGATAGGCACGTGTTACACCACTGTTAAAGTACTTCCGCTGTTTTTTGATGATTGAAACAATCTCTTGCTCTTGCATAATTAGGCTCGCAGTTAAGTTAAGGAATGGAAAACCCTTGCTATTCAGGTTTTCCTCTAATAAGGGCGCTGTTGCCAACGTTAGTCCGTTCTGCTAGGCCGGAAGCAGGCAGTTGCTTATTAAAGCGTTAGTTTAATATACAATTTCAACACCCACATTTTGCATGGCTCTTAAGTATTGCCGAAAAAATAAGCAGCTAATCAGTTACCCGTCGGAAATGGAATGTTAACACCTTCTTTCTGATGCCGCTCCCTCATCCACTCGAATTTCTGATAATTTGACAGCTTAATTGGACCATCGTAGCCGATGCTCTGCATTTTACGTAGTGGTTACTTAACGTAACTTGCCATCAGCTTCTTAATCTACTCACCGGTAACCGGTATAATTCAAGTACTCTCTCGGTAAAGCTATTCATCACTACATCGTAGCGTTCTTGTGAGTCTTCTGCCCAGAGGTCAAAAACCTGTGGAGTCACAGCGATATAATGGGAGCTTGGTGGAAAGCCGGTCTGGGGCTCTGCGCGTTGGGAACTACGCTACGTCAAGCGAAATCAAAGGCTGGCTACTAACGCGTCGATCACGACTATGTTCTGACCGCAGCCAAATTGGCGCAGCATGCAGAAACGTTGACCTTCGGTTTCGTCTCTTCCTTGAGCACGGATGTTTCATTTCGCTTGTTTTATCTTAAGGTTAAAGAGGGAAGCCGAACAAGCGCTCTCCGCCTTGGAATTTACGTCGCTGGTATTAGTGAGGCCATCGCCCCTGATCGAAGGCCCACGATCCAGCGCCAGATTTCTGGAGGCCTTCGGGTTATTTCTGGGTAAACACCTCGCTTTGCAGCTGCCCCGGCATTATCTGGCGGTGACCACTCTTCAAGTGCCACAGGCGCTACTTGAAGCCGGTCTTCGTGCGCCAGCGGGAGCGCATGTAATCGAGTCCGAGCAGCTATAGTGCTGAATTTTTGCGTTGTCACTTAATTGTAAATGGTTCTACGCATCATCTATTCAACTAAGACGCAATGAAAACTAAAAACAAAACCTTATCGCTACCCGTCCCCGCTGTTTGATTTTATGATGGTGGACAGTAATTGTGAAAAAAGAAAAATAGAACGATTTTTTTAAACCTGGAGTAACCACTTGAAAATACAAAGACCAACCATAAAAAAGAATTCCGTCGGCCTGGCGCTGTTGTTATGCGTCATTGGCACGCTTTTGGATGTTCTACCCTTAATTCGGGTAGCAATAGTGCGAAAGCTTTAGCGGTGGCTTCTGCCCCTGATGCCGGTTTTATAGAACATCCTGATCGTCAGGTTAACCCGGATGATTTACCGTTTCATAAAGTCTGGATCAAGCCCGGCTTCGACATGAATAATTACCATGAATTGGTTGTAGCGCCCGTGAATACCCAATACATGCAGCAAATGGGTTGGCTTCATCGTGCGAGCTCGGCTAATTGGCTAAGAAATGTCGAAAAGGATATTGAAGAGCTTGCCCTGTACTTTCATGATCAAGTGGTCAAGGATTTTAAAGCAGACCCCAATCATCGCTTTCAAATTATTGAGTCCCCTGCACAACACAAACAACCTGCTTTGCGTTTGGAGCTTGCATTGATAAAAATAAACCCGTCGACACCGGTGTTACATGCGCTCAGTTGGGCCGGCCCTATAGGTACGGGTACGGCTGTCGGCGCAGTCAATCAGCGCCGGGCAGCGTTTGAAGGTCGTTTGCGAGATTTGCAAACGGGTGAGGTGGTGGCGACTTTCGCTGACCGCGACATGCAGGATGTCGGCCCCATCGATTTGACACGCCTGACCTGGTATGGTCCAGCCAAGGGCATTATGGATCAGTGGTCTAAGCAGTTTGTGCAAATCGCCAATCGCAAACCGGGTGAGGTAATAACTGATCCTGTTGCATTTACGCTGAGACCTTTCTAACGGGATATTAAAGGCGATGGCATCGACCTCAATAGGTTTGCAAAAACGAAAGAACCAACCTCGTGCGATTAAGCGACGCCCTAAACCTTTCCCTCTACTTACCGTGCCAAGCCACGAGGCTTGTTCAACCCTATGAATATAATAGGCTTATTTTAAGGTAGCAGTATTGGGATCAGACTCCCATTTGTTTTTTAGGAAATTAATTTTCTGAAAGTCTATAACTCATAGATTATAAACAGATGCTTAGGCGCGTTATGAGGTGTCCAATTTAATGGCACAATCGTTGCCTCTATGAAATTCTTTGCGATTGAGTTCTTCGCTCACAGTAGCAATCAAACCATTAATTAAGGAATAAGTATGAGTACATTAGTAGCTGTCGGTTACAACGACATTTATAAAGCAGATGAAGTCCGTATCAAATTGTGGAAACTACAACTTGATTATCTGCTGGACATGGAAGATGCGGTCGTTGTCGTTAAAGACGCCAAGGGTAAAGTCAAATTGCATCAGGCTTACAACCTTACGACTACTGGTGCTATGAAAGGCGGTTTTTGGGGCGCACTGGTTGGTATGCTGTTCCTGAATCCGTTACTGGGTTTTGCCGTCGGCGCATCAGCGGGCGCAGTTTCGGGCAGCCTCGCCGACGTCGGAATCTCTGACCAGTTCATGAAGGAACTCGCCGCCACTATGACGCCCAATAGTTCGTCACTGTTCGTTCTGCTAAGAAATGATACCCCCGCACCCGACAAAGTTCTTGAAGAGTTAAGTGGAACTGGCGGAACAATTCTCAAAACGTCC
>JBBQCU010000173.1:0-7380 GCA_038319065.1 Methylococcales bacterium | reverse complement strand
ATCGTTTTCGCCAGAAAATGCTCTGAACCATTTTCTGCGGCACCGGCCAATGCCAAGATACGCTCCTCGCCTGCTTCTGAAACGGTAATAAAATCCGTAACCCGAGGCTTGCCCTCCGTAATAGTTCCGGTTTTATCAAAGACAATCGTCGTCAGCTTTGAGGCCATCTCCAGGCTTGCTCCATTGCGGATGTAAACGCCGCGCCTTGCAGACTGCCCTGTGCCGACCATGATGGCCATCGGCGTTGCCAGTCCAAGCGAACAAGGGCAGGCAATCAACAACACGGCGATGGCATTACTGAAAGCCTTTCCAAAACCAGCCCCAACTGACAACCATGCCAGGAAGGTAAGGGTTGATACCGCCATTACGGAAGGTACAAAAACAGCAGAAATGCGATCAACGGTTTTTTGTATGGGTAATTTGGATGATTGGGCCTGATCCACCATATGAATGATGTTCGCCAGGAAAGTATCTGCACCGACGGCGGTGACTCGCATCTTCAAAGCGCCATTGGCATTGATGCAGCCGCCTACCAGACGATGCCCCGGTTCCTTGACAACGGGTATGCTTTCGCCCGTGACCATCGATTCGTCTACAGTCGAAACTCCGTCAATCACGATACCGTCACTCGGAATTTTTTCACCCGGACGTACCAGCAAAATATCATCAATCAGAACGCCCTCTACGTTGACCGTGACTTCATTGCTGCCGTGCAGCAATGTTGCATGTTGTGGCTGCAAATTAACCAGTGTGCGGATAGCTTCATGGGCTTTGCCTTTGGCTTTTTCTTCCAGGTAACGGCCAATCAGTACGAAGGTAATGATGCCGGTCGCGGAATCGAAATACAATCCCCGCTTACCCGCCAGAAGGGTAGCTACGCTATAGCCATAAGACGAGCCCACTCCCAAAGCAATCAGGCTGTCCATGTTGGTAGCGCGCTGCTTGGCCAGTTTTATGGCCTTATCAAAGAACGGCCATCCCGCCCAGAGTACAATTGGCGTGGCGAGCAGATGCTGTGCCCAATGCCAATACCGGGACGCAGGTGCAGCCATGCCGATGATCATGACGGGCAAGCTCAGAACTGTGGACAAAACGGCACGCCGCCGGGCATCAATCAGGCGTTTCTTTTCACGTACGATCAAAATTTGCCGTTGAGATAAACTATCAAGACTGTGGGCCTTGTAACCCATATTATCGATCACGGTACACAAGGTTTCTTTGCTGATCCGGCCAATTACAGTGGCCGTCTCCGAAGCGTAATTGACGTTCGCCGAGGTGATTCGTGGATCCCGTTTTAATAACATTTCGATTAAAAGTGCGCAGGATACGCAAGTCATTCCATCGACAGTGAGATTGAATTCCTGTTCGGCGAGGCTGCTATCAGCATCCGTAGGCACCCATTGCGAAGAGTGGCTAAGATTCGCTACGGGTTTTTTTTTGCCCAGATTCGCCAGTAACGCATCCAAAAGGCTGAACAGCGTTGCTTTGGGCAGCTTTTTGGGATCAAAATAGATGACTAGGGAGGCAATATCAGGAACGGTGCTAACTTTTTCGATGCCGTCCCGCTTTTGCAGCATAATCTCCAGAACACAAGCCCGCTCGGGATCTTTGAGCAAAACCGGTGAAATAATACGAACTCGCCGGCTCAGTTCATGAACGACTTTGCCATGAGTCAGGCTGCCGGTATGAGAAGACTTCAATTCAGTGTTCATGATAGTGATATTTAAGAAATTTCAAACCGGCTAAGTCTTTTTAAAGCAAAACAGCACTTTCTAATGCTCGCCTTGCGACAAAACAAAAACCTTATTCTTCTTGTTGGGCTTCGGCAGTAGTCGAAATGATAGATTTGCGGTACTTATGTATGTAATAGCCCACCGCGACACCAAGACCGAAAAGTACCAAGGGATGCGTGAAGATTTTCTTTATAACACTTTTCCCAGCGCTGGAACCGGCAGATGCAACAACACCCGAAGCGACGCCGGTGGCAACTCCGGTAGATTTCATCATCGGCCCCATACCTTCCATCATCATCGGCCTCATACCCTCCTTCATCATAGGGCCCATGCCTTCCTTCATCATCGAGCCCATGCCGCCCATCATCGGTCCCATGCCCATTTTTTCCATCGTGGAGTCCATCATTTTTGCTGTTCCAGTGGTAGCAACGGGTTTTATTTGACTGGCTACAGTCTTTGCGCCGTGTACATGTGCCATAACTTTTTCTCCTTTCCAATATAGTTAAAATAGAATTTAAAAAAACCGCCACTCATTTTGTTTGACGTGGATCGGGCATTAATTGCCTTTTCCGGTTTTACAACAAAAAAAGGACATTTTATTTCGAAGTGTCCCCTTCTTCGGTGTCTTCCTGTGCTTCCGCAATCAGGTCTATAAGATTTTCTTTTTGACGTAATACAAAATCCTTACTTTGTTCGGCAGTTTTGCTCGTGATCGAAATAATCTCTTTGCGGTATTTATGCACCAAAAAACCCGCAGCTATACCCAGACCAAACATGACAAGTGGATTTTTGGCAAGTGTAGTCATGACACCTTTTCCTGTTTGTATGATTGTTGATGCCGCCACGGCTGTAGCGACCCCCTTGGCTATTACCTCGCCTTTGGATGAATGGCTGCCTCCCATTGCCATTTGTCCTTTTATCCGTTCTATGCTGTTAGAATCGGTTCCTGCAACACTGTGATTCATCGAATACCCTATATTTAGTCGGTCTTTCATTTAAGACAATTTTCATAGTCAAGTCAATCAATATTTAAGCTAACATTAATATTTAACCTTCCCTGTCATTGCGGCTCTGGTCAAGCTCTGGTCTAGAAAAAACTTAACTTCATACTATACAATCCTGAAAACGTAATAGAAAATGAATCGATACTTGACCCTAACATTAGTATTCAATAATCTATCTCTGATGTGCTTCAATAAGCAAATGACTATCGCCAAACCTCACGGCCGACTATGCCAATCCGGAGAATTTCCAACCATGTTCAAAACTCCATCATGAACACTACCGACGAGAGCTTCCAGCCCAACTCCGATCATCCACGGACTAACGGCTTGTTCACTATATTAAAAAAGATCGCAGCGGTAACCCTCGCGCTTCTAGGGATTGGGCTTATTCTTTGGCTCGATAGCTGGTATATGAATCATTCTGACATGCCCAAGCTAAGTCGCGACATGAGTTATGGACTGCTGGTCCTGATTGGATTCCTGACCAGTTTTCACTGCGTGGGCATGTGCGGGCCTCTGATTGTAGGCTATACGGCGAAAAGCGCCGCCAATGGACGCAAATCCTACACTACGCACTTCCTTTACGGCATCGGTAAAACGCTGTCCTATACGCTTATCGGCGCATTATTTGGTGCCTTTGGCTCGATCGTCGCCTTTACGCCCTTCACCCAAGGCGCAGTCGGTGTCGCTGCCGGGATTTTTCTGATCTTGTTCGGCCTGCACATGCTGGATGTGTTCCCTGCACTAAGTCATTTCCAAATCAGAACACCGAAGTTTATCATGCGCTTCATTGGTAAGGAATACCGCAAACGCAGCAACCCCTTTGTCATTGGCCTCCTGAATGGCCTGATGATTATTTGCGGCCCTTTACAAGCCATGTACGTGATGGCCGCCGGAACGGGCAGCTGGACTCAGGGCGCTGCTATTTTGTTCTTTTTCGGCATCGGCACTTTGCCTTTATTGTTGGGCTTCGGTTTTCTCACCAGCCTGCTTTCGGCAAACCTCACACCCAAGTTACTGAAAGCCTCCGGCGTTATTGTCATGATTCTGGGCGCAATCATGCTTAATCGCGGGCTGGCGGTAACAGGCACAGGCGTAGACTTCAATACCCTGGTCGCACGTGTGTCCCAAAAGCTGGCCCCGGCAATAGCGGAAACCCCGTCGTGCGACACTGAACAAACCATCCGTATGGAGGTGCTGAAGAGCAAATTCTCACCCAACCGCTTCACCCTGCTTAAAGGGGTGCCGGTAAAGTGGGTAATTGACGGCAAGGAAATGAACGAGTGCAATAAGGTCATTGTGATTCCTCAATATAAGATGAGAATTGAGTTAAAAGAGGGAGCACAGACTATCGAATTTACTCCACCTGAAAGCGGCGTGGTTCCTTGGAGCTGCTGGATTGGGATGATACCCGGAACGTTCATAGTTGTTGATGAAGCGTCTCCCAAGGAGAATAAAGCGCCGGTTACGAAGCCCGCTGAACAGAAATATTCCGCTATCGAAGCCTATCGGCAACGGTTCATACATGAAGTCAAGCAGTTATGGCAGCGTCTTGAGTCCTTTTATCAGGATGTTTGGGCTGGAAAACAATAACGTCTTAAGATCCATCAGTTTTGTGGGTCTCGTGAAAGAATGAAAACAATAGTTTTCTCGGCTTAACCCTAGACTGTCCCGTGTTTAGCTGAAAGCCGTTATTTCTTTAAAAGCCCATAAATCCAGGTATCTGAGCCTATGGAGTAATCCATAAGCAGGATAATATTAAACAATGTTATTTAACTGGCTTTAATATGTCATATCACGCACTTGGTTGTTTTCCTTGCTAGGAGTCTGTCGGTCTTAAGGCTCATGCTTGTCCTGATGCAAAATACACACAAAAAAATCATACAAATCGGGCAAGATTACACTTTTTCAGGCATTATTTCCTCTTACGCAAAACGTAAGACACAAAGGCGCTTGAGATTGAAAGCCATACACACCAGTGCCCACTCACCTTGCACAGCGTCCAAACCACGTAGCATAAAACGACGAAAGCCCATGACTTCTTTGATAATACCAAACACGGGTTCTACGGTAGATTTGCGTTGGGCATAGAATTTTTTACCTACTTCGGTCTTCATGCGGTGTGTCATCGCGTCCACCAAATCAGGGTCTTTCGGCGCTTCGGGGGCTTTGGCAAAACGCTCCTCAAGTGTTGGGTTGTGATGTTGGCGGCCATTGGGCATGTAAGGTTCAATGTTTGCCGTCTCGAATTGTTGGGTGTTATCTTTGCTAAAATATCCACTATCGGCGGCGGCTTTTGCGATGCTGCCGAGCTCGTCCGGCAAGCGCGAAAGCACGGCTAATGCCGGGACAACTTCTTGTTTGTCATTCGGGTTCTGGCTAACATGTTGGCCGACAATCAGCATGGTAGCGATGTCCACTGAGGCCTGTGCGTTGTAGGCCTGCTCAAAGCCACTCGCGGTTGGCATGATGCGTGAATCGCCGTCGGTAAAGTTGTCTTGGTCCTTGGCCTGTGGGCCAGGTTCGGGTACTTTTGGCGCTTTGCCGCCCAGCTTTCGGCCGCGTTGTTGTTCTTTTTCTTGCCGCTCTTTCAATTTGGCTACGTATTCGGCTTGTTCCTGCGCGAAGCGCTCAGCAGCACGCCGCTCCAGTTCGGCTTTGACTTCAGTAATTTTTGCCAAGCGTACTTCCCGTCGTTGTAATTCTGCTGGAATATTGATCTCTTGCTGACCCTGCCCGCTTTCCGACTCGGCTCGTCTGATGAGTTCTGCAACTTCGCTACGCAGTTGTACTTCCAATTTGCAAGCGTACTCCCAACTCATGGCTTTGTGTTTGCTCGCGTTGGCCTTGATTTTGGTGCCATCCATGCTGATGTCACCCAGTTTTAATATGCCCATGCCATGAGCTATCAGTAACAGTTTCACAAACAACTCGGATAGTTCTTCCAGAAAACGCTTGCGGAAAGTATTGATGCTGTCATGGTCTGGATGCGTACCGCCCGTTATGAACAGTACGGGGATCTGTTCGTAGGTGGCCTGCTCTATTTTGCGAGTGGAGAAGATGCCCTTAGCGTAACAGTAAAACAACAGGGCCAGCATCATCTTTGGTGGGTACGGCGGACTACCGCCACCTCCATAGGCCTGTTCTATCGCGCTGGTATCCAGTTGCTCCATAATCTCTACCATAAAACGAGCCAAATTGTTTTCACTCAACCAGCCATCGCAGTTCCCTGGTACGTTGATAGGCTCGTTTCGGTTAATGTTGATAAAATGATTACTAATGGCCTTGCTACCTTTTCCGTAATTGCTAATCCTGCGCTATTCTATCGCAATAAATATGGGAGCACTGAAAGACCGACAGACTCCTAGAAGTCTTTGACAATTTGCAGTCGCTTTGTTTGATTCTTTAAAAAACCACATAGTTAATGCACCCTGATGAAGTTCAACCATGATGTAACTATTCACTAAAGGCACCGGCAAAACTCCAGATCTTTGCCGTTCGATAAGCACAGAGCGAGCGGTGGTTGCGTTGAATTTATTCACTGTTTTCCATTCGTGGTGAGCCCTGTCGAGCCCCCTACAAGTTTTTTGCAAAAGTCTCACTCTATCAACAATAAAAACCCATCAACTACTACTTAATTAATGGTCAATATGGAGATTAAATCCGACTTGGTGCAATTCTTGCCTTGTTATTATGTCCACAGACAAAACGAATCGCCAATACATGGCTTCAATGTCTAGGGCCAACTTAAGGAAGAAAGCCTCAATTTCAGGAATTATGAGCCCTAATTGACATAATAACTTCCTGCCAAGCTATTAATTACCCTACAACCCCAGAAAATATTTAGGAGAAAAACATGAAACTTAGAAGTCGATTCTTCGACCCTGTATTTCTATTGCTTGCAATAGTCTTGTGCCAGGGAGCCAGTTTTAACGCCCTTGCCGATGGCCGAAATCACAAGTGTCAACTATTGATTGCAAATCAACTGTTTGATGGAGTCAATTTCCCTCAAGCTAATATGGCGGTGTTAATTGAGGGTAATATGGTTAAGAAAGTCGGCTCACCCAATCAATTGCGGGGGCTTTGCGAAAACAGAATAAACTTGGGCAATGCGACAATTTTGCCCGGATTTATCGAATCGCATGCGCATATAACCTTCCAAAACGTCAGGAAAGACAACGTGCTGGAGCATGGTATAACAACCGTACAAGATACCGGCGGACCATTAATGAAGCCCGAGGGTGGTCAAGGCAAGCTGCGTTTATTGAGTGTAGGCCCTATCATCCAGGCGCCAGGCGGATATCCGCTTAACATATTTGGTGGTGGCGCTGGAGGATATGACCAGATTGGCTATCCGGTTTCATCAGAAGCAGAAGCAGAGGAAGTTGTTCAGCATCTTGTCGATGGTGGAGCAACAGCTGTAAAGATTGCCCTGGAACCCGGCGGTGAAACCGGCGCACCGTGGATGCAGCCCCACGATGGCCCCGTGCCGGCTATTCCGTGGAATATGCTTTCCGAAGAGATAGTCCGGGCGATTGTAAATAGAGCACATGCACTTAACAAGCGTGTCATTGCGCATGTAGGTGAGAATTCTGGTTTTGAACGGGGGCTTAATACAGGGGTCGATGAATTCGCCCATATGC
>JBBQCU010000172.1:0-7413 GCA_038319065.1 Methylococcales bacterium | reverse complement strand
CTGAAAATATCTCCGCCGTCATCGCTCATTTAAAACCGAGAGTTTATGCGTTAGAGTAGCTGCCAGTTTGCTTCTCGAAGTCTTACTGCTCAATTTGTAGGGTAGAACGAATTTACCTTAAGTAGAGATTTGGCCCGGTAGCGGAAACAGTGTCGCGTGGAGTATAATATCGACCTCTACATAGTTTATAAGGCATCACTATGCACGTTACCTTGGTCCATGTTCAAGTAATATCCACTCGCATCGCTGATTTTATCGCCGCTACACGGCTCAATCATAAAGCTTCCATCCAGGAGCCAGGCAACTGTCGTTTTGACGTGCTGCAATCGCCCAAGAACCCCGGTCATTTTATCCTTTATGAAGCTTACACCACTGCCGAGGCAGCGGCGGCCCACAAACACACAGCCCACTATTTAGCCTGGCGTGATATGGTAGCAGAGTGGATGGCAGAACCGCGCCAGGGCGTTCTTTATGAAGGCCTCTTTCTGCAAAATTAAAATCATATGCAATTCGCACCTTTCTCTATTTCGCGTTTGCCGCGCATTAACTATGGCAGCGGCCGTATCGATGAAGTCCCTGCACTGGCAGCCGCCTATGGCCGTACAGCTTTACTGGTGACCGGTAAACAATCTTTCTGCGCGACACCACGCTGGCAGTCTTTTACCCAGTCGTTAGAGTCGAGAGGTATGTGCTGGCTGCACTTTACCGTCTCGGGCGAACCGTCACCGTCGCTGGTGGATCAGGCGGTGAGCCGGTTTCGTGGTGAAGCGGTCGACGTGGTAATCGCCATTTGCGGCGGCAGCGTGCTCGATGCCGCCAAAGCGATAGCCGGACTGCTGCCGCACGGCAATTCGGTGATGGATCACCTTGAAGGGGTCGGGAGGAACATTCCTTATCGCGGCCCCAGCGTTCCCTTTATCGCCGTTCCCACCACAGCAGGGACGGGCAGCGAGGCGACCAAAAATTCTGTGCTGAGTGTACAAGGACCTGACGGCTTCAAGAAGTCCTTCCGCGATGAGTGTTTAATCCCTGAATTCGCAGTGATTGACCCCGATTTGCTGGCGAGTTGCCCTCGCGAACTGGTAGCAGCCGATGGCATGGACGCGTTCACACAACTGTTGGAATCTTTCGTCTCGCTCAAGGCCAATCCATTCACTGATGCCCTCGCTTGGAGCGGCATGGCCGCTGTGAAGGAAGGTTTTTTTGCCGCGTGGGAAGGAACTGAACCGGCAGCCAGCCATGGTCGTGGTGCCATGGCTTACGCAGCCTTGCTCTCCGGCATTACCTTGGCTCAAGTGGGACTGGGATCGGTGCATGGCTTGGCCTCGCCGTTGGGCGCTTGCTTTCCAATCCCCCACGGCGTTGTCTGCGGTACTTTGGTATCTGCTGCCACCGGGATCAACATCAAGGCGATGCAAGAGCGCGAACCGGACAACCCGGCTCTGGCCAAATATGCACAAGTGGGGCGCTTACTGACCGGCCGGACTGAGATTGATGATACTACGGCACGTTCGTCGTTAACCGCCCTGTTGGCCGAGTGGAGCGAACGGCTGCATCTGCCGTATCTCAAGGGCTATGGCATTACCATAGCAGATTTCCCGTTAATCATCGCCAATAGTCGCGGCAGTAGTATGCAGACCAATCCGATTGTGTTGACGGATGCCGAGATCAACACCATCTTGATGCAGCGCCTTAAGGAGTGACTGATAATTGATAGAATCAAAGAAACCGGAAGTTTCATCTGTATCAATGAATTCAGTGAATATGCACGAAGAAGCCACTATGGTTGAAGTCATCATTGAGATTCCACGAGGTAGTTTTTTGAAGCGGGGATCCACTGGAAAATTGGATTATATCTCTCCCTTTCCCTGCCCGTTCAATTATGGCTCGATTCCTGCATTCATCGGACTGGATGGTGATCTTCTGGATGCGGTAGTGCTTGGCCCACGCTTGCCTTTGGGCGCTAAGGTAAAAGTTCAAGCTTGGGGGGCAATTAGAATGATCGACAGGGGATTATATGACGACAAACTGATATGCAGCCGTTCATCTATTTCCTCCAGGAAAAAATGGTTCATTCTTCTATTTTTTATGATCTATGCCAATGCTAAAAGTTTGCTCAATCTGACAAGAGGCCGTAGGGGACGCAACAGTTGCGAAGGCTGGCATGAGGTCAATGATGCCTTGGCGAGGGCAACCCCCCGCGCGCATATTGACTGGAAAGGACCAAGAGCCCCCCCTGTAAACTAGCCCATTTTAGCGGCCTCAGGTTCACACAAATCGTTAAGTTATTTAATATCAAAAAGAGGCGTAATGGACAGACGATTATAAAAAAGCTCGTCGCTTTTGCGAAAATTTTTCAAGGTGACTTCAACCGGTTTGGCATGTTTGATGGCATCGCGGATTTTTTCCAACTCCTCCTGATCTCGTTCCTGTCCCTGCAGAAACCGGCAATTACGGCCCACTGTTTCTTCATTGCTGTAGCCGGTGATTTTTTCAAAGGCTTTGTTGGCATAGACAATCGGATTATCTTCCTGGTCCGGATCGGAAAGGGTAATTTTCAGGTTCAAATTAAATTGAGAAGTGACGATCAAAAGACATAACTATCAATGCCTGACAGTAACAAGTCATATTGTGCTTCAATCGCTTCTTTTGTCAAAAAAGCGGGCAAGCCGCTGATAATAAGATTTTTACGGCCCACCCAGCCCACCGCATCGTCGGGTCCCAAACTGAGCAAATAGCCAATATCCTGGTGCATATAGGGCAAGCAGAAGGACAGAATGCCGGCTTCCCGCAGCATATTCCTGGCGGCGGCCTTGCCTTTGCGTAAGGCTGCTTGTGACGTCATCAGGTTAGAGCCCAAGTCATCATAATGAGAGCAATCGCCGGCGGTAAAAATATGCGTCAAGACTTTTCGATCCAGTACCACCTGACCCGAACTGTTGGCGTGCAGCAAGAGTTCGGGTTTTTTGCCCAGCAGCAATAAAGTCAAGTCAGAGGCCTGTATGGATTTATCACCGGTGTGGCTATTTTCAAGCAAAATCTCACGCTCCTGTTTGCCCTTGTAAAATTGGCTTTTAAGTAATGAAATGCGTTTTTCGAACAGGCGCTTTTCAACATAGCGGCCTATTGCCGGAGGAAAAGGAGCTAGTAACTTGTCGCTGCCCTCAATCAGATTCAGCCGGTAACCGGCATGACACGCCAGGAGTACATGGGCCATTTCAAAGGCAAACTGAATGCCGGTAGGGCCCGCGCCGACTATATTGATGGTTTTTTCGTTAGCGTCCGTACTGGCTATAAATTGCTCCAGAACGTTGGCAAAGCCGTCTTGACTGATACCATTCAGATCATATACACCGGGCTCGGTAACGGATCGGATGGGTAATGAACCGGTAGCTATCAGCAGATAATCGAAGGGCAGGCTTTCTTCGCCAAGCTGGATCGTCTTTTTCGAATTCCAGACCCTCAGTTGGTTTTCATCGAAGTGGATGGCCTGTAGTTGATGGATAAAATCAAAGCGTTTGGCTAATAAGCTATAAGGGATTTGAATCTTGTCCAGAGGACAATGCACAGTTTCATGCAATCGCGTAATAATTAAATGGTTCAGACGCGGATCAATCAAAGTAATTTCGGCATCAGGCACTTGTTTTCTCAAAGTAATCAAGGCCGATAAACCGGCATAGCCACCGCCAATAATGATCAGTTTAAGGGGTACGGTTTTTTTATCTGTTATTGTCTTCATAATTATTCAATATCAATGTGAACTTCATTAGATGTCCTTGGGAATGGCATAAATTAAGTCGAACAGAGGCAACTAAAGCCGATCTTGAACCATTATAACGGCGAATTGAATTTCAACTCGTATGCGTTTAAAAAATTACCATTCCTTAATAGCATTCTTGCTTACATTGCCCTACTATGGATGATTTTTAGCTACGTCTGACCGGCATCAACTCAAGTGACAGAATTAGAATCATTTTTTAGCGGCAATGGCGCCTTATCAACGGTTATCTCAGGTTATCAGCCACGCTCAGCCCAGCTTGAAATGGCTGAAGCCATTGCTGATGCGATTGAGAAAAAACAGCATTTGATAGCGGAAGCGGGAACCGGAACGGGTAAGACTTTTGCCTATCTGGTGCCGGCAATTTTGTCCGGCAAAAAAGTCATTATTTCGACCGGCACCAAAAATCTACAGGATCAATTGTTTAATAAAGATTTGCCGGTTATCCGCAAAGCTATGAAAGTCCCCTTTTTTGCTGCGCTGTTAAAAGGTAGAAGCAATTATTTGTGTACGTATCGGCTGCAAAATGCGCTAACGTCTACGTTGGGTTTTAGCAAGGAAGATGCTGTTGCATTGGCCAAAATCAGTGCATGGTCGAAGCGGACCAAAGTGGGTGATATTTCGGAAATGCCTGATGTAACTGAAGGGGATCCTGTTTGGTATCAGGCAACTTCTACCCTGGATAACTGTTTGGGGCAGGATTGCCCGGATTATGCCGGCTGTTTTCTGGTCAAGGCCCGGAAGAAAGCCCAGGAAGCCGATATTTTGGTGGTTAATCATCATTTATTGTGTGCAGACTGGTCACTACGAGACAGTGGTTTTGGTGAGTTATTGCCAAATGCCGAGGTGGTTGTTATCGATGAAGCGCATCAATTGGCCGATACGGCATCAAATTTCTTAGGCATTACCGTTGGCGCTAGACAACTTAATGACTTGGCGCAGGATGCACAAGTGGAATATTACAAAGATGCAACGGACATACCCGCCTTGCGTAACGCCTGTGAAGACCTGGAGCATGAAATCAGGGATTTGCGATTGGCGTTTGGGATTGAGCTTAAACGGGGTGAATGGCGGGAAATTGAAAATAATCCCAAAATATCAGGCGGTTTAAATGCCGTTAAAGAGCAATTGCAACGTTTGACCGATCTGTTAAAACTGGCATCCGTTAAGACCAAGGCACTGGAATCCTGTTTTAAACGCGCCGAAGAGTTGGCTCAGAAATTAAATCTTATCCTGAATGACCATAGCGGCAAATGGATACGCTGGTATGAGACACATAGAAAAACTTTTACCTTAAGTCTGACTCCGCTGGATATTGCCTCGGAATTTCATGGATTTATGCAACAACATCGGGCGGCGTGGATTTTTACTTCAGCAACCTTGAGTGTCGCGAACAAGTTTAATTATTTTGCCGGCAATCTGGGCCTTAGTGAAGCGGTCAGCGAAAGCTGGGGCAGTCCTTTTGACTATCCCAATCAATCACTGTTTTATCATCCCAAAGGCTTGCCGCAGCCTAATGATCCCAATTTTATTCCTGTGATTGTCGATTTTGCCTTACCCGTTTTACAGGCCAGCAAGGGCAGGGCGTTTTTTTTATTTACCAGTCATCGCGCACTCAAAGAGGCGGCAGAACTGTTGGGAAAAAAAATAAAATATCCTTTGCTGATTCAGGGTAGCCGGCCCAAGGCCTTGTTGCTGGAACAGTTTAAAGAAGCCGGGAATGCGGTTCTGTTGGGTACATCGAGCTTTTGGGAAGGTGTGGATGTCAGGGGAGAAGCCTTGTCCTGCGTTATCATTGACAAGCTGCCATTCGCTTCGCCCGGTGATCCGGTGTTAAAAGCACGCTTGGAAGCGATGACGCAACAGGGCAAAAATCCGTTCTTTGAATATCAACTGCCCACTGCCGTTATTGCCTTAAGGCAGGGGATAGGCCGGTTAATCCGTGATGTCAGTGACCGGGGCGTATTGATGGTGTGTGATCCGCGTTTATTAAAGCGATCTTATGGGCAGTTGTTCCTGGACAGCGTGCCACCGATGAAGCGTACCAGGGATATAGTTGATGTACAAGCGTTTTTTCAACAAGAGACTCAACCATGAAATTATTAGCGGTAGAAACGTCTACCGAGGCCTGTTCGGCGGCATTATATATTGATGGCGTCATCAACGAACGTTTTGAATTTGCACCCAAAGAACATACCAAACTGATTTTGCCGATGATCGACTCATTAATGTCGGATGCCGGATTAAAGCCGCAGCAGCTCGATGCGCTGGCCTTTAGTTGTGGACCCGGCTCGTTTACCGGCGTCCGGATTGCCACCGGTGTGATTCAGGGCATTGCCTTTGGCGCGGATTTGCCGGTGGTTCCAGTATCAACCTTGGCGGCAATCGCCCAGGATTTTTTTGATACCCATGGTAAAACGCAAGCGAAGTGTCTCCCTCTCCCTCCGGGAGAGGGCCGGGGAGAGGGTTTACAAAAAAGGACAAATCCTGACCATCCCCAGAATATCAATATTGCTTTTACCGCAATGGATGCCAGAATGGGGGAGATATTCTGGGGCGTCTATCAACGCAATGAGCAAGGTTATGCCGAACTGATAGGCAAGGAATCAGTAACTCCAGCCACTGAAGTTGAGTTTCCCGATCTGACCGGTGTGGGTGTCGGTTCAGGTTGGGGGGTTTATAACCAGGAATTAATGGCCCGCTTGGCTTGTCGAGTCCGCTACTGCGAAACCGGTAATCTACCCAGAGCCAGCGCGATTGCCCGTTTAGGAGGGCGTGGTTTTGAGCAGGGTTTGGCTATTGCGGTTGAACTGGCGATGCCGGTTTATTTACGCGATAAAGTCGCAAAAAAAGAATCGGAACGATACAGAAAGACAAAAACAGGGGCGAGCTGATACTTCGAATGGCCATACAACGAAAAATCAATATAGGTTGTGTCAGTACAACTTGACTCGACAACACCCTCCTTGTTGCGAGTTCTGCTTTTGGCCTTATTACCGTGCGATTTCAATCACTTCATTCCAGTTTATGAGTTTGTTTTACGAGTCACGTTAGTTTCAGGATTAAATCTCTAAAAATTTGATTGACATCATCCTGTTGTCTCGCACATAGTATTTTTCATTGTCAGTAGTGATGAAAATATCTTCATGATTGTTAAGTAGTAGTGAAAACGCAGTATTTTTTAAGCGATTGAATGGTTATGCCAGACTAATTCAACTGCTTAAACCAAAATCCATAGCCATCAGATAATAAAACCATGAGAAGCTTCTTCGCAAAATATTTAACTCTCAAAACTGCCGTTGTTATTGCGACCACTGGCCTTGCTTTTGTATTAGCCGCGCATCTCTTGGTTGTAAAATACACCTTTCCTCAGGCCGATGATCTGTGCTATTTTTCCGATGTGCGGAATTGGGCTTTTCAAGGCAATTGAATTTTATTATATGCAGCATGGTGGAGGGCGTCTTTCCGCTTACTTTGTTTCTGTTCTGCCATACTAAGTAGTTATTCAAAAGTCTTTTAACAAAAACCAATTAAAGTAATAAGTTATCATGCTAACATTTGAAGATACCTTATATTCCATGCCATGCTGGCTGTCAACCCGCTCCCACCCGAAGAAATTCTAACCTTAGAAGAAA
>JBBQCU010000171.1:0-7441 GCA_038319065.1 Methylococcales bacterium | reverse complement strand
TTTTAATAAGGACGCCGTTAAACTGATATCCAACATCGAGCATTCATCAACAATCAAAAAATCGGCTATTAACTTGGAGTCTTCATTCATCTGGAACTCACCGCCTTTCCATACCAGCAGTCGATGAATGGTTTTAGCTTCTCGGCCAATCACCTCGCTCATCCGCTGTGAAGCACGTCCCGTAGGTGCAGCCAGTAAAACGGTCTTGTTCATGGCCTCCAGTAGGCGAACGATCACTAAGGTCGTCGTGGTTTTACCGCAGCCGGGTCCGCCCGTCAGTATTGAAAAGCGCCGTTGCACCACGCCGTTAACGGCATGGGCCTGTTCATCACTTAACGTGATGTGTTTATTCCGGCAATAGGCAGTGACCCATTGGGCAATCCTGTCCGGCTCACTGACGACAGGCTCCTTCATTCCCCTTAGTATGGCTGCGACAGCGGTTTCATCATAAAAAAGTGTCTTTGAGTAATAGCCGATGGTTTCCACAGCATCCTTGTTAAGGAGCCGGGTACAAAGCTGACCGGCTTGTTGCATTAAGCCCAGGTAATCTTTTAGCCGTTCACCCAAGTTGATTGCAATCAGTTCAATGATGCCGGTATTGATCTGTGACTCGGTCAGATAACAATGGCCTTGCTCACGACTGGCGGCCAACACATGTTTGATAGCAGCAAGTATGCGTGGTTGGCTGTTTTCCGCCAAGCCAATACTCAGAGCCACTTTATCCGCCGAGAAAAAGCCAATCCCATAAATATCATTCGCCAGCCGATAAGGATCTTCTGTGACCATCGCTATCGCTTTATCGCCATATTCTTTATAAATGCGCACTGCAAACAGAGTGCTGATGCCATGGCCCTGAAGAAATAGCATCACTTCCCTGATCGCACGGTGCTCAGTCCATGCCTGCTCAATTATTTTTAGTTTCTTTTTGGCGATGCCAGGGACTTCAGTCAAGCGCTGTATCTCATTTTCAAAGATAGCCAGGGTGTCTTTCTGGAAATACTTAACAATCTGTTTTGCCGTTTGCGGACCCACCCCCTTAATGAGACCAGATCCTAGATATTTTTCAATAGAGGCCGTTGTTGCCGGCTTCTTTTCAATCGCTTCGGTGGCTTTGAATTGCCGGCCGTATTTATGATCGATGGTCCAGGCGCCACGAAACTCCATGGTGGCGCCGGCAAAGACTTTGGTTTGATGAACCGTGACGGTTTCTTGTTGTTGTGGCGATTGAAAGGGTTGCACACGCAGTACAGACCAGCCCGTCGTGGGGTTGTGATAAGTCACCCGGCTGACAATGCCCGTCAAAACTTCAGTAATAGTGTTCATTGATGGCCGGTAACAGCTATTTGCTCATGATAAAGGGCTATCCGGTAAGATTAATGCATACTTTGACACATCGGTGTGATGGGGTCTGGTTGAACTGACATCCGGCAACCCTTTCAGATAAATAACGTCAGGTTGATGATTCACATAGGCCTGGAAGATGTATTCATTCCAATAATTATCCGACAAGCCCTGTTTCATCAGATTTTCCAGGGAGTTTGCCGTGGTCTTGGTTTTCTTATGGCTAATCGTGCGCTTAAGATAGGCTTCCCAGCGAGTCTTATCGGGACTAAGCAATACATAGGGAGTTGTGAAGATAACACTGTAATCGAATGGCGCCAGGACAGGAGGCAGAATCCTTGCAAACCACAGTTCACCTTGCTGTTTTCCCAGGTAACCCGCTGGGCAGATACAGGGAATGACCGCATTGCCTGTTAGCTCTCTTAATAAAATTTTGTCACCCTGACGTCCCATAAATTCATAAATGCCCATTCGAGAGTCTTGCATCGTCTGCATGACTTTTAACAAATCCTTGTGTAAACTCAATTGATTTGCCAGATCGATGATAATTGTCGTGAAAGTTTCTTTATGGAGTCCGGCAGTAATGTCAAACAATAGCCAGCAATTAAAATAACTTTTCGTAAGTGGGCTCATCGGAGGACCGCTTGGAACATAGGCATCATCAGCTGCGGCAACGGTATTAAAGAAACGACTCAAGGCCGGTTCAGGAATAGCTTGTAAGGCTTCTACCAGTATCGATAGTAAGTTTTGGGTATGGATATAAACAGCATGTAAAGGATCATGTCCCGTTTTAATGGCTTTTTCTGTCGTGGTTATTTGATTGAACAGGTCTTCTGTTACTTTTTTCTGCTGTCGATACGCATTGAGATCAATAACTTTTCCGGCATTGGCCTTGTTTATTTGTTTTAACACGTTAGTGGCTATTTTTCTCATGTCTTATTTTATAGCTATATGCAAAGGGATAGCCGGCAATAACCGCACTGATTGCCGGAAAACATAGAGTGGTTTTGTTCCTAAATTTGCGCTTGCAACTCATTTTGCAATTATTTTGTCAATTATGCCTTAATCTTTGGCTTAGTTACACGCTGTTTCAGCCGATCGATGCCTGGCGTCCACGAAAAAATGGCTCCGGCCAGTTGGCAAATAGGTCAATACTCATTGACGGGGATTAAAAGTAAGGTCATGCTGAACATGGACTTTAAAGTTCACAGGGGGTGCTGTTTTCTCCTGTTCTTTGGCCAACAACAAAGGATAGAATCAGGTTCCTCTGCGCTGTTCAAATCAGTCGCTGTTTTTTAAATTGGAGGTTATGCGTGAATGATCTCAAACCTTTTTTGGAGCGATCTCTCAGTTCGCTGCCCGTTTCGCCACTGGCTGTCCTGCTGGTCATCGTCCTGTTGATTGGGGTGATGATGTCGTTTTATACCATTCCGGCCGAGTCGGAAGGTATCGTGCTCCGCTTTGGCAAGTATATCGAAAAAGTGCCGTCCGGTTTGCATGCCAAGTTGTCGTTTGGCATCGATGAAGTTATTTCGGTGCCAACCCAGCGGCAGCAAAAACTGGAATTCGGCTTTGCCACGCCCGGTTTCACCAATCCCGATCAAATCGGTGACGAACCGGTTTTGGAAAAGTCGATGGTTACCGGCGACCTGAATGCGGCCTTGGTGGAGTGGATTGTGCAATACCGGATTACTGATCCTGAGAAATATTTGTTCGATGTGCGCAATCCTGGGCAAACCTTAAGAGACCTCTCGGAAGCGGTCATGCGCGAGGTGGTGGGCGATCGGACGGTCGACGAAATCATTACGATTGGCCGACAGGAGATCGAGGAAACCGCGCTCGCACGCACCCGAGCGCTTGCAGAACGTTATCGGCTCGGCGTTTCGATTAACCAGGTGCAACTGAAAAATGTTAATCCGCCCCTACCGGTACAGCCTTCTTTTAATGAAGTAAACCGCGCCCAGCAAGACCGGGAAAATGCCATCAATCTGGCTAACGGCGAGTACAACAAGGCGGTGCCGCGCGCTCGCGGCGAGGCCGACCAGAAAATCCGTGCCGCTGAAGGTTATCGATTTAAACGGATTAACGAGGCGGAAGGCGATGTCTCTGCGTTCAACCAGGTGTTGAAGCAATATCTCAAGGCACCGGAGGTAACCCGGACGCGTATTTATCTTGAAACCTTGGGGGATGTTTTACCCCAGGCCAGGCAGCAGATTATCGTGGATGACACGATCCAGCAGATATTGCCGATGCTGCCGTTTCCGTCCAAAGCGCTGGAGGAACCCAAATGAGTCTGTCTAAAAAAAGCGGGTTGTTAATCGGTGCCTTGGCGTTGGCACTGTATTTATCAACCTTTACCGTGAATCAGACCGAACAGGTCATTATCACTCAATTCGGCAGGCCGGTGGGTGACCCTATCACCCGTTCCGGCCTGTATTTCAAAATGCCTTTTGTTCAGCAGGTCAACCGTTTCGACAAACGCTTTCTGGCATGGGATGGGCCGATGGTTGAGATGTCGACCAAGGACAAGACCTATATACAAGTCGATACCTTCGCCCGTTGGCGGATTACCGATCCGATGCGCTATTACCTGATGCTTAGGGATGAACGCAGCGCCCAGTCCCGACTGGAGGACATATTAGGCAGCGAAACCCGCACTGCGATTGCCCGGCACGAGCTGATTGAGGTGGTGCGCACCCATAAAAATCGCCAACCGCTGCAGGATGAGAGTCTGACCGGGCCCTTAACCGGTGAAGGCACGCTCGGCGTATTACGGCCGATCCACGTGGGGCGGGTTGCGATTGAGAAAGACGTATTCGATGCGGCGGCGCCCAAATTGGCCGAGTTTGGCATTGAACTGCTCGATGTTCGCTTCAAGCGCATTAATTACAATCAGCAAGTGCTCGAACGCATCTACCAGCGGATGATCAGCGAACGTCTGCAGATCGCGGAGCGCTTTCGTTCCGAAGGCGAGGGCGAGGCGGCGCGCATCAACGGCAACAAGGAACGGGACCTCAACCAGATCAAGTCCACGGCCTATAAGCAAGTACAGGAAATCCAGGGCGAGGCCGATGCCAAAGCCACGGAAATCTATGCCCTGGCTTACGCCCAGAGCCCTGAGTCCGCAAAGCTCTATGAATTTCTGAAAAGCATGGAGACCTATCGCAAGGTCATTAACACCGATGCGACTATCGTTCTTTCAACCAACAGCGACCTGTTTACCTTGCTTAAGCGGGTGGAACAGAAAAACCATTAAGCTATCTCTGCCTCTGGCGCTCGTTATGCAAACACCGACGAATCCTTTGTATTTTGGAATAAAGGCAATACTGCGTTTATAGAAGAAAGCCAAAAAATCACCTTTAAAGATTGTATAGAGACCAGTACTGAAAAAGCGCCAACGTAAAGCGGTTTCTTTCGCCAAACAAGGTTATGGCAATTCTTCCCGGTCAAGTTTGACGCTGATTGACAGATACCAAACAAAACCAATAACGTCCAATCTTACCGCACTACTTTTTCACTGACTTTGAGGAGAGCACCCATGAATATGAATATCGCCATCGAACCCATACTGGCCATTGTGATGGGTATATTAATTTTGCTGGTGCCAAGGTTTTTAAATTATTTTGTAGCGATATATTTGATCATCGTGGGCATCTTGGGGCTGATGCATCCTCTTACCATCACGTAAGATCAACATGATGGCTCATCAATGGCAGTTCGTAGCGCGTTTTAGATATCACGCTTTTGGTTGGCGGTCAGATAAACCGATACAACGCATTAAAGAAGCCCGGTCCGAAATTAAGCGAGTTGCAAAGAAAGAACCGGAATTAGCCGCAGCAGGTGCTGTGCTTTTTTTAGAAAAAATTTCACCCGCCATCGAACAGGTTGATAGCTCTTCCGGTGCTATCGGATCGATGGTTAACCGTGCCATTGATACCTTGGTATCTATCATTGCCAAAGCGCCCGTAGCACCATCGATAAGACAACAATGGCTGCAACGCTTGTGGCAAGCTTTACAGGAGGACAATGTACCGTATATCGAGGGCTTGGGCGATTACTGGGGTGAACTGTGTGCCGGTGCTGAGTGCGCTTCTCAATGGGCTAATGAATTCAGGTCTTCTGTAGAACAGGTGTCACAGGCATCGGGTTATGCGCATTTTAAGGGTTCAAGTGCTTATCTATCTTCACTGCATGCCGCTGGACGGCACGAAGAATTGCTCGTCCTGTTAGAAAAACCCTATTTCAGCGGCTGGTGGTATCGTCAATGGGGTGTACAGGCCTTGCTGGCTATGGACAGAAAGGCCGATGCTTTACGTTACGCCGAAGACAGTAAGAAGATCATCAATACACCCATATCAGCCGTTGCCAAGGTTTGCGAAGATATTTTGTTATCGTCAGGTCTTCATGAAGAAGCCTATAACCGATATGCGCTGGATGCCAACCAAGGCACAACCTATCTTGCTACATTTCGAGGACTCGTCAAAAAGTATCCACACAAACCTGCATCTGACATACTGAGTGATCTGGTAGCCAGTGAGCCCGGCTCTGAAGGTAAATGGTTTGCTGCTGCCAAGGACGCAGGCTTATTCGATGTGGCAATCGAGTTAGTCAACAAAAGCCCAACCGACCCACGAACGCTTATTCGAGCTAGCCGTGACTTTGCAGAAAAACAGGCGGATTTTGCTGTCTCTGCTGGAATGGCAGCGCTGCATTGGATGGCACGGGGCTATGGTTATCAAATTACTGCCGGTGAGGTATTGGAAGCTTACTCGTCCGTTTTAAATGCGGCTAGTGCTGCGGGTGTGAGTGAAGCACAAATAAAAGCTCAAATTCGCGATGTGATTAACGAAGATGATTCCGGCAATAATATACTTCTGGCTACATTAAGAGATAGGTTGATCGTATAGAAAAAGCAAGTGCATATTCCAGTGAAAACGACCACAGAATAGAATGCAGGCACTTAAAATTACTCAAAAGCAGCCACTGACAATATGCGAAAAAAGTTTGGCTGAATGTCAAAAATCGGCCTTTAAGAGACATTTACGACTGACTGCTTTATGGTAACGATTATGGCAGAATTAAGTTCAGCAATGTGCTATTAATCCAGTTGGTGTTATCGTAATGTCTACTGTTTTGGCGCTTTGACACCCTTGAAAGCCACTAAAATCAAGGTACACCGTTTTGAACATTAGACATTTGGGTTCATTCTGTCTGGTATAATAATGAACTTGTCATACACATAAACATAAAATATCTATGGGAAAAGAAATCTCTCTGGGAAAAGCCTTTTCTTGTCCGAAATGCGGACATAAAGAATTTAAAACGCTTACTGAAATAAAAAGTCATCTTGACTTCATCGATGCTATTTGTTTGAAATGTGGATACATAATTACAGGTAACGACATCAAAGAACTTATAAATAAAAACAAAAATGAAATTCTTAAATTTTTTTCAAAAAATTAAGGCATAAGTGAATTTAAAACATTAGACAAAAGAATACGGACTGTCTAATTTTTTGACTGACCATTTACTTCAAGTCATCTACCATTAAAATTAATTTTTGATTGCCCGCTTATTGTCGTTTACTCAACTTTTCGAATGGCAGGTTTAGGGTAGCGAAAAACTAAAACCCTATGGCAGGTTTGGGTCGGTACCCGCCGACCAACATGACATTATTTCATAACTTCCAGTGACTGCTTTGGAGTAGTTTTATCGTAAACGTCCAGCCCAACCACGTTGGTCATCACGACAAACCTAAACTTTGGCGAATGGGTACAGGTATTCGGCGATGCAAAAATAACGACGGCATTATTGGATCATTTGACCCATCACCTAGATATTCTCGAAACTGGCAACGATTTTTACCGGTTCAAACAACGAAAAAAGCAGCTGAAAAACAATAATTTCACTCCACCCACCTGGAAACTTTTCGGTGTTGATAGTTGGAAGTTTTTGCATGTTGATTGACAGATGCGCAGCGGCGAAAGTTATTTTGGCTGATAGTATTCAATTCAATTGCCTTTGGAGTCCTTTTATTACATCGTCTCTTACCCGTATTAGCTCCTCTAATTCTGATATCCGGGCATCCAGCCGGTAATTG
>JBBQCU010000170.1:0-7488 GCA_038319065.1 Methylococcales bacterium | reverse complement strand
GCATGGCACTCTTTTTGTTGCTCTGCAACATCGCGTAAACGGTCCGTCACATCAAGCTTGGGATCTTTTATACCGACACAGCGTATGGCATCGTCGATTTTTACCAGATGAATGGTAGGCCGAGGTATACCTAAACCAATTGCTACCTCCGGACAAAAGGGATGAAATTCAAAATATTCACTGAGCGTGCCGACAATGTAAGCATCACGTTTGTGACCACCATCAAAACGTACCGGTTGACCGAGTAAACAACTGCTAATACCGATAGGAATTTTTTTCATTATGTCTATTTAGGATGAATTAAGGTTTGCTGCATGAATTGCTTATCATTCAACAGAAATATTTATATTACCTCAGTGTATCGGTTTTGAAGGTTTTTTCAATTTTTATTGCCATGCCTGAATGTTATAGTTGATTAATGACAATTTATTGGAGGATGACTGGCATTAACAGCCCGTTCAAATTAAAATGGCATGTTTGTTATTGGGAGTAATCAATAACTATACCGTGACATCCATTCCCGACGGACTTTTAATGACTGATCATAAATTAACACACCTTAAAGAGCTGGAAGCTGAAAGTATTCATATCATTCGTGAAGTTGCGGCTGAATTTGAGCGTCCTGTCATGCTGTATTCCGTCGGGAAGGATTCTGCCGTCATGTTGCATCTGACCATGAAGGCATTTTTCCCCGGCAAGCCGCCGTTTCCGTTGATGCATGTCGATACCACCTGGAAGTTCAGGGAAATGATTGAATTTCGTGACCAGATGATTAAAAAATTGGGTCTGGATTTACTGGTTTATATTAATCAGGACGGTGTTGATCAGGGTATTGGACCTTTTACGCACGGCAGTAAAAAACACACGGATGTCATGAAAACCGACGCGCTTAAACAAGCGTTGGATAAATACAAATTTGACGCCGCATTTGGCGGTGCGCGCCGTGACGAGGAAAAGTCACGCGCCAAGGAAAGGGTTTATTCGTTCCGCGATAAAAATCATCGCTGGGACCCCAAAAACCAGCGACCTGAATTATGGAATATCTACAACGGCAAGATAGACAAGGGCGAAAGCATCCGGGTGTTTCCTTTGTCCAACTGGACTGAGCTAGACATCTGGCAATATATTCATCTGGAAAACATTCCCATCGTACCCCTCTATTTTGCCAAGGAACGCCCGGTTGTTAGTAAAGACGGTAAGTTAATCATGGTCGACGATGAGCGTATGCCCATCGGCCCTGATGAAAAAGTTGAAATGATAAAAGTGCGTTTCCGTACTTTGGGTTGTTACCCGTTAACCGGTGCAGTCGAATCCACCGCCACCACGCTGCCGGAAATCATTCAGGAAATGCTGTTAACCACAACCTCTGAACGCCAAGGACGATTGATAGATCATGACCAATCCGGTTCGATGGAGCAGAAAAAACGCGAAGGTTACTTTTAATCATTACCAGCCAGACTCTAAAAGTGGGAGAAATCCATGGCGATTAAAATGTTTGTCCTGGTTTTTGCTGTCCTTTATTCCGTCAATAGCCATGGCGGTATTTATAAATGCATCGATGCGAAAGGGCATGTCAGCTATTCGGATACAGCTTGTAGCACCAAGGCTGGTCGACAAGCTTTTGAGGCTCTGCCAAAACAAGCAACGCCGCAGTCTTCATTTTTCTCCGCGTCCACTGAAAAGATAAAGAGTTTTATCAAGAGTTTCTCCAATGACCGCACAACAAGCGCTGAATTGCCGGCCGATGCTCCATCGGCCAAACAGCAATATCAATGTGATGGTAGAACTTACTGCTCACAAATGATCTCTTGCGCGGAAGCAACATTTTTTATAAATAACTGTCCCGATACCAAAATGGACGGTGACAACGATGGTATTCCCTGCGAAAGCCAGTGGTGTCAATAGATTTTTTTGTGCCTTAAACCTTTTACCTTGAACCTAACTTATGTCCCACCAATCCGATTTAATCAGCACCGATATTGATGCGTATTTAGCACAACATGAACGTAAAGAGTTACTCCGTTTTTTAACCTGCGGCAATGTCGATGACGGCAAAAGCACACTCATAGGCCGCCTGTTGCACGACTCCAAAATGATCTACGAGGATCAATTGGCTGCGGTGCAGGCGGACAGTGTCAAATCAGGCACCACCGGTGCCGGCAAGATAGATCTGGCCTTACTGGTGGATGGTTTACAGGCCGAACGCGAACAAGGCATTACCATTGATGTGGCGTATCGTTATTTCTCCACGTCGACACGCAAATTTATTATTGCCGATACGCCGGGGCACGAGCAATACACCCGCAACATGGCCACAGGCGCCTCAACCTGTGATTTGGCCATCATCCTGATTGATGCCCGTTACGGCGTGCAAACCCAGACCAAACGGCACAGCTTTATTGCCTCTTTACTTGGGATTAGGCACATCATCGTTGCGGTCAATAAAATGGACCTGATTGACTACAGTGAAGCTACCTTCAGCAAAATCAAACAGGATTATCTTAGCTTCACAGACACGCTTGATTTACACGACATCCGCTTTATCCCGATGTCGGCACTGGATGGTGATAATGTCGTGAATCGTAGCGAGCATATGCCCTGGTTTACAAACGAACCGTTAATGGAAGCGCTTAACGGCATCGAAATCGCCAATGACCACAACTTTAACGATGCCCGTTTCCCCGTTCAGTATGTCAACCGGCCCAACCTGGATTTCCGCGGTTTTTGCGGCACTGTGGCTTCCGGTATTTTTCGCAAGGGCGATCAAATCACCGCTTTGCCTTCAGGCAAAAGCAGCAAAATAAAAGCCATCGTGACTTATGATGGCGAACTTGACGAAGCCTTCCCACCCATGGCAGTGACCTTAACGCTAGAAGATGAAATTGATATCAGCCGCGGCGATGTGCTAATCGGCACAGAAAAACTGCCGCCAACCGTCGCTGATAAATTTAAAGCCACGATCGTCTGGATGACTGAAAAAGCCTTAACGCCAGGCCGTCAATACACACTTAAGCTGGCCACACGCAGCGTTTCCGGTTCTATTGCAATGATCCATCACCGGATTGATGTCAACACCCTGGAGCATCATGATGCCGTTGAATTACACCTGAATGAAATTGGTTCCTGCACGGTTACCGTCACTGCGCCAGTGGTCTTCGATCCTTACAAAGTCAACAAAGGCACGGGCGCCTTCATCATTATTGACCGCTTGACCAACGGCACTGTCGGCGCCGGCATGATTACCGGCGCTACCGATAATGAAAACCTGCAGCCGGTAAGTGCCGAAGATCGCGCAGCAAGGTATAGCCAGAAAGCCACTGCTATTGCCTTAACGGGTCCAGCCAGCAAAGAAATGGCCTATAAACTGGAAAGAAAACTGTTTGATAATGGTCATGCAACGACCGTCCTGGAAACACAAAATTCATCGCTCATACTGGCCATCAAAAACGCCGGACTGATTTGTTTGTGTGTCAATTACAGTCAGGTGTTGGCCGATATAAGTTTTGATACTGAAAAACTGTCTATTGATGATATTTATAGTGCCCTGAAAGAGCAAAAGATTGTCTATTGAATTTACTGGTCCAGGCATTAAAAGCAGTTGCGGAATCACTCAAAATAACCGATACTTAAATTCAGCCGGCCTTGTTTAATAGCAGACTAAACAGGCCGCATTAACAACTATTGGAGGCTACTAAATATGAAAAAAACGTTTTTTTTAGTATTAGCGATCGCTGGCATTGCTTTAAATCCACCTACTGTATCTGCTGCCACCGACAGCAAATACCCCGCCGCGGATTTTCAGCCAAGCGTCATTTACCTTGATAAAGAGGCAGCGGCTAAAGACCAGGATCAAACTGAACCTGACCCTAAATATCCTGCATCAAGCTTTACGCCAATAGTTGTCTTTGTTGATCAACAATTAGTCGATCAAACTCAGGATCAATTTGATCCCAAATATCCCGCTGCATACTTCAAGCCCAAAGTAATTTATCCATAGCGATAAATCCCCTCTCCCCACTAAAAACCACCAACAATGTCGTTAAATCGATTAAAAAACCGATAAAATCACTATTTAATTTTAAATCCAGTTCTTTTAAAAATGGATGTTCATGTGTGAGATACAGATAACTAAAATAGCCAACACCAAAATGCATCAATACATAAAACTCTGGCCTTTTAAAAATTAATTTTGCTGCGTAAATATTTTTTTCCCAATAGGTAAGTTCATATAAGTCCGACATTATTTTTCCTCTTATTATGATTCATCGCTTGCTACAGAGACAGGTTTTAACTCACATTTGAACTGTTCAAGCTCTTCCTCGCTGCATTGAACGACAAACTCGAAGTCAACATCCGAATTTCTTACCATGGCTAAGCGCTGTGAAAATTCATGCGTGTGGAGAAAGCAAAGTTCAAAACGCTTGCCTTTTTCCTGCATCGGCAACATGCCAATAAGACCCAAAAGTTCCGCCCGGGTTAAGCCGCCGCGTTGCAGTTCAACAGGCAATGTGATCTCCCTGGTTGGGCTGCGCAGTATCACGCGAATTTGTTCATTTTCTTTTTGCCAGTGGCGTTTTGTTTCGCGGCGTAATTTCCAGGCGGCAATGACCACGCTGATTAAGCCGATGATGGTTGCCAGTTTATTGATAATGTCCCAACATTGTTGTTCTCCTAAAGTTTTATTTGCTTGGTTTAGATTGCCGTCGGCCGGAATAAGCACGACCAAGCGTAGCGTTCATCGTTATACACAAGTGTCTCGAAGCCTGTCATTCCGGATTGCCGGAATCCAGGATACATGGACGTATTTGAGCTCGCCATCCATGGCACTGGATACCCGCTTCCCAGCGGGTATGACGACACCTGCGCAATTTGTGTACGATGACGAGAGAGTAGCGCGGGCGTTTCCGGCAAACACACGGCTTTACATTAGTCATTTAAAAATTTCAGCACTTTGAGTGAGCGGTCTTTATATTTAAGTTTTGGTTTGCTGCTGCCCGAATAGTCCGGATACCATTTGTCGGCTTTTATCATCAGCTGTTTTATTTTTTCGGTGACTTGATTGGCATCTTCACTAGACCATTGTGCCTTTTCCAGTTTCTGAAGTAGTCGTGTATCCCATTCTTGCTCGGGTACGTTTTTTAAGTCTTCCAGTTCCTTTTCCAGCAAACTTAAATTCTTGATGCGGTCGATTTCATCGAGTTCACGCTGTTTTTGAGCTGCTTGTTCGGCTTGCTGTTGTTTTAATTTTTCTTCGATTTGTGCGTAGGGAAATAGCCGTACCCAATGGAAGTTTAGGTTCGCCTGATACCGCTAACCGGCGGGTTTTTGGGAAGGGCATATCGGTTCTACCCAAGTTGTAGAGTTGACGCATTCCCCCAACCAAGCCGATGTCCATCCAATCACCTGTTATACCACGCCAACCACTACCCCATGACATTTGTAAATAAATGCTGTCCGGGTCATGTTCTAAAAGGTTGAGTAGTTTTTGGCATTCTTGCTCTGCTTTTAAGGCTCCATAACGATGGTAAAAGTCGATTTCTTGTTGTAAGTGGTATTTAGCATGTGCGTTAAGCGTGATTTTTAAGTCTTCAAAATTGGTCGGCAGGAGGTCATTCGTTGCGCCGTGCCATTGTGGGACATCACTTAATAAAAATTCATCCCATTGCAATTGAAAACTTGCCCCACTTTTGGGCTTTAGCATTTCGGCGTAAATACCATCGGCATCTTGCCATTTTGGAAAGCTGTGTCTTTTTGCCATGCTTCGCCAATGCGTTTTTTCTTGGCCTTTATTTCCAGTTAAATTGAGCCAACGAATATCTTGCATCTTTATGATTGGTGCATCACCGCGATCTGCTTCGTTGTTGTTTTTCCGATTGCCTTCATCTATAACCATTACCGAAAAAGCGTGGTTGAATTGCAGAAAGATTTACACGATAATCGTGAAGGCTTGTATAAATTATTCGAGGACCATAATACCGACGCCATCAGTGCTTGTTATCATCGCCAAATAATGCCTCAAACCAGGATTTCAAAATGGAATTGGCTCAACTTTACCATTACCAAACTGCTGATGATGGTTATTTTAGTCGTTGAACTGTTTATCTGCGTTGACGTTGACAAGTTTTCAACTGGAAAAATTTATGCAATTGTTTCGTATTGGTGGTCGTTCATCTTGTCTACCAAATATTTACCGGGTTTGATGGAAAGCGTTACTTCGCTGATTGAGCTGAACGGTCGGCTTAGTCAACAAGATACCGGAATTTGATGGTCTTTTTATCCGGGAAACGACTGGTATTAATCGTCATATCTATGGCTTTAGTACTGTGGCTCTAAATTGAATAGCCCGATATCGCCCGAAACGATACCGTTGTCTTTAGTCATGAATTGGATATGACACTGATCAACTGGCGTGCTGCCGTCGTCCGGCAATCCCATGACAATTTGCCCCTTGTAAGCATAAGGAGAAGAAGTCGCCTTGGTTGCTTTGTATTTGGCAAGACGAGAAGTGGTTTTAACTTTCATTTGTCTTCCCGATACACAGTAATTTTTTAGCTTTTTCTGATCAGCTATTTCCTCAAGCTTCTTTATCTCCTGTTGCTGTTTTTGTATCGATTTAACTTGTTCATCCGGCTTTTGGAGAGAAGCCTTTTGATTCTTCATATCAAGGGTCCAACCGTAACTCGGAAAAATAAAGCTTCCTATCAAAGCCGCAATCACTGTTTTCCAGATTTTTGCTCTGTAACCACAGCCTCTTTCTGAAAGTACTTGCTTCGGTTTTTGCTGTACCTGTTGTAGTTTCATAGTCTAGGTCTCTTCTTCGTAATGGTCTAACTATACTCGCCTGACAATTAAAATCTAAGAGGCGAACCGAAAGCAAGCAGACATAAAATAAAAGCTTGTTTTGTACCACAGTATCGCCCAGATGCGTTTACTGTTCCAGTAATCCACAGATTATCTCGACAAGTCCTTGAAAACTCGTGACATGCGGCTACCGCTCTCATAGACGACAGGCCCTTCGCCATTCGATGCCAGAAAACCGTCGATGTGCACGAGAGCCTTCTCGATTCGCCGATGAAAGCCCAGGCTGTAACTGACGGGATGTAATCCCATGATAAAAGCCGCAGGACGAAGCAGCGGTGTGCCGGACCAGTTAACCTTAAAAATCTCAATCATCCCCATGCCACACCTTGAGCAACTTATAGGCCACTAATAACAAATACCGACAAATCTATGGGTAAGTGGATGCTTATAATAAAAATAGCTCATCCTAAAGGGGGAAAACAACCATTCATAAATAGTTTTTCGGTGCGAACCAACCAGCAATTAAGTAAAGTTGAGTCAAAGAAGCTACTCCTGATAAGCGTATAAGGTGAGATCATAGGGCATTTAATTCACGGAGGCGGTTATCCTGTTTTGGATTGGCTACACCTGGTTTGGCGGTTAAGCCTTTCGGCAGTGTTAATTAAACTATGTTATTTAACACACTTT
>JBBQCU010000169.1:0-7508 GCA_038319065.1 Methylococcales bacterium | reverse complement strand
GTTTGCTATAACCAGGATAGGGTGCTTGGCATTCGCCTCAACTGGGAAAAGCGCTATATTACATTAGGACCAGTGGCTACCGTGCTGGGGCTTGCCTTTAAACTCTACGACCCGGATCACCTCATCGGCGATAAAGAAAATATCGGCATTACCGTCGCCTTAATACCCGTAGACACGCCCGGCATCTCCATCGGCAGACGGCACAACCCACTGGATTCAGCCTTTCAAAATGGCCCTAACTGGGGTAAAGATGTGTTTATTCCGATGGACTGGATTATTGGCGGCGTTGAACAAGTTGGCAAGGGCTGGAAAATGCTCATGCAATGCCTCTCAACCGGCCGGGCAATTTCATTGCCTGCACTCAGTGCCGGTGCGGCAAAGTTCACCTGCCGCAATACCGGCGCTTATGCCCGTATCCGCAAGCAATTCAACCTGCCGATTGGAGAATTTGAAGGTGTACAAGAACCGCTGGCGCGCATGGCAGGCGAAACCTATATACTCGATGCCGCGCGTAAAGTGACTAATGCAGCTTTGGATAACGGCGAAAAACCGGCCGTTATTTCCGCCATCCTCAAATATGAACTCACCGAAAGAATGCGCCGAATCGTTAATGACGGCATGGATATTCAGGGCGGTTCAGGCATTTGTTTGGGGCCTAGAAATTATCTCGGGCGTTTATATCAGGTTATTCCGGTCAGCATTACCGTTGAAGGCGCGAATATTTTGACCCGGACTATGATGATTTTCGGTCAGGGCGCCATTCGCTGTCATCCTTACATTCAAAAAGAAATGGCGGCATTACAACAAAATGACCTGCGGCAATTTGACAAAGTACTGTTTCAGCATATCGGCTTCTTTATCCACAATATGGCGGCGAGTTTCTGGCTGGGATTAACTAATGCCCGTTTTAAGAAAGTCCCAGGCAAGCGGAATACCCGGTGTTATTACCGGCAAATAGCCCGATTAAGTGTTGGTTTTGCATTATTTGCCGATTTCGCCCTGTTAACTCTGGGGGGCACACTGAAACGAAAAGAAAGGCTCTCTGGTCTTTTTGCCGATGTCTTAAGCAACCTTTACCTGTGCTCGTGTGTGCTTAAACATTATCAGGATCAGGGTTGCCCTAAAGACGATACACCTTTATTAAATTGGGCTTGCCAGCAAAGTATTTACCGGGCCCAACAATCGTTACGTGCGGTTTTTTGGAAAATGCCGTTGCGCCCGCTTGCCTGGGTTTTACGTAACCTCATTTTTCCCATTGGAAAACCCTATTCACCACCCGGAGACTCACTGATCCACAAAACTGCATCACTACTACTTGCTGATACGCTGGTTCGTGATCGCTTAACCGAAGGTATTTACATCAACAGTAAACCCAATGATGCAACCGGCAGAATTGAAGTCGCCTTTAAAGCTGTATTGGCAGCAGCGCCCATAGAAGCCAAAATTCGCCTTGCTCAAAAGCAAAAAAAGCTGTCCAAAGGCGATCCGTTTAAAATGCTTGCAGAAGCATTAACCAAAGGGATCATCACTCAAGATGAAGCCGGCTTGTGCGCTACGGCTGAACAGGCAGGATTGGCGGCTATTACTGTCGATGATTTTAGTGATATAGAATTCGGTTTGGCTATTTTACAATGAGACTGTTATTAACCATTTTGACTCCTCTGACCTTTCTTGCAACTTCTGCGGCTCTGGCCGCAGTCTCACTGGAATCTACGAATCCGCTAAGCTGCACAATACCTTTAAAAGTTTTAACACTAATCTGAAAAACTTTAAGCTTGGAATCACCCAATATTGAAGTTTTCACTTTGGTGGTAATCGCTGAATCATCCAAATATTCGCCCGTACTTTCAGATGTCTTGCCACCAGCGCAACCGGCAACCGAAATGACCAAGACAAGACTTATTAACAAACGGAGTATCAAATTTAATTTGCTCATAATAGGTATGTTTTAAGAAAAATCAGGTGTAAAGTTGTAGATGAGGACAGTGCTATCTGTCATCAGGTTTTGACACACTCCGCATTAAGATAAATCAGTATACTCAAGCGGTTGCTGATAACATAATACATCAATCCCGAATAGATGTAACTAACGGCTGAAAATGGAGCGGAAAAATCATTGCTATATACTACACTGCACGAAACACTTTGATTTGTCTTATTATTCATCTTCTACGTTGTATCAACAGTTACGTGCCTTGCTATGCGACAGTTTTACAAGTTATAAAATGCCCGTTCCATAGTATTTTCTCAGTAAAGTTAATACAGGGTATATTGATTGTATTTTTATGTTTACCTGCGCGCGCAGATGCAGAAATCTATGAATGGCAGGATACAAAAGGTAGCGAGCATTTTTCTGATCAATTTCATGCTGATGCAAAAACAGTCAATAGAAAACCCGGCTATAACTTTTATAGTGTTAAAACGGTTTACGATGGTGATACGGTAGTGCTTGAGGATGGTCGTAAAATTCGATTATTGGGTATCAATACGCCGGAGGTTCAACATAAAGATAAGATAGCGGACGCGGGTGGAGAAGAAGCCAAGGCTTGGTTGATTAATAAACTGCAACACGCGCGGGTGCGCCTGGAATTTGATTTTGAGAAAACCGATAAATACGGAAGAACTTTAGCGCATCTGTTTAGCGAAAAAAAAGAGCATATTAATTTGTCTTTGGTTAAAGCAGGTCTGGCGGCAACCAGCATTTACCCGCCAAATCTGCTGTATGTTAATGAGTTGCTTGCAGCCGAGAAGAAAACGGAGCAAGACAAACTGGGCATTTGGCGTAGGCCGGAGTACGCGGTTATACCCGTTAATAATCTTACTGAAGCAGGGCATCCGGGTTGGACGCGACTGGCGGGTAAGGTTGTTACCATTCGCAATACTCTCAAGTCTATTTACCTGGTGTTCTCCAGCCGTTTTGAAGCGCGCATTGAACGCAAATGGCAGTTTTTATTTCCTGATGTTAATGACTATTTGGGTAAAATTGTCGAAGTCCGTGGTTGGCTTAATAAAAGTGGAAAGCATTTTTCGTTATTAATCCGTCACCCTGCTGCAATCAGGCAAAGAGAAAATAGTTAAGAAATTGAAGCAAGATTTTATATGTAAACCGATCAAATGCAATGTTAGGATTATGAAAGTGAGATGCTACAATTACCGGCTTATAAAAATATATCTAATCTATTCCCGTGCAATCAAAACAGGCTAAACAATCTTACACTTGGGACACTATCTATCAAATCGCATTAGAACACAAAAAAGCGCTGGTTTTTTCCCATTTCATGGCTATTTTAGCGACCATTGCCAGCGTTCCCGTGCCTTTACTGATGCCGTTGCTGGTCGATGAAGTTTTACTAAATAAACCGGGACCGGCAATTGGTATCATAAACCGGCTGTTTCCGGCAGAATGGCACCTTCCCATCCTTTATATATCTGTTATTTTGATTGTCAGTTTACTACTGAGAATCATTGCAATCATTTTTAACATTATTCAAGCTCGACATTTTTCCTGCATTTCCAAGGACATTATTTTCCGCATCCGCAAAAATCTGATAGGGCATTTACAAACCATTTCCATGTCTGAATACGAAAGTCTTGGCACAGGTACGGTCGTTACTCATTTGGTTAAAGACCTCGATACGATTGATACATTTATCGGTACGACCGTCAGCAAATTACTGGTTGCCAGCCTGACCATCGTTGGTACCGCCGTGATTTTATTATGGATGCACTGGCAACTGGGTTTGTTTATCCTGCTGTTAAATCCCGTGGTGATTTATTTCACGCGCGTGGTCGGCTCTCGCGTTAAAGATCTTAAATCCAGGGAAAATTCTGCTTATGAGGTTTTTCAACAATCGTTAACTGAAACACTGGAAGCAATTCATCAAATTCGTGCCAGTAACCGGGAGCAATATTATTGCCGGCAACTGATTGAATCTGCTCGATCGGTTAAAGATTTTTCAACCGCTTTTGCCTGGAAAAGCGACGCAGCGTCGCGCTTGAGTTTTCTGGTATTTCTATTCGGTTTTGATATTTTCCGCGCCTGCGCCATGCTGATGGTGTTTTACTCTGATCTCAGCATCGGCCAAATGCTTGCGGTTTTCGGCTATCTCTGGTTTATGATGGCGCCCGTACAGGAGATTCTGGGTATTCAATATGCTTTTTATGCCGCTAAAGCCGCATTATCCCGTATCAACAGGTTAAATGCGCTGAAACAGGAACCGTATTATCCACACCTTGAAAATCCGTTTCAGAACAAAAAAACCGTCGCTATTCGCGTCGATAATCTGCACTTCAGTTATGGCGAAGAAAAAATACTTAACGGCATTCAGTTGCATATAAAAGCCGGAGAAAAGGTTGCCCTGGTCGGCGCTAGCGGAGGTGGCAAGTCTACCTTGATACAAACCCTGATCGGTCTCTACTTACCCAGTGAAGGCCGGATTTGCTTTGACAACGTGCCCATCGAACGCATAGGTTTGGAGGTTGTCAGGGAAAATGTTGTTACTGTGCTGCAACATCCCGTTCTCTTTAATGATACCATCCGCGCCAATCTCACTTTGGGTAAACCCGCTAGCGAAGCCGCATTATGGAATGCACTGACTATCGCGCAATTAAAAGAAGCTGTTAAAGATCTTGAAAACGGTCTGGATACTATCGTCGGCCGTCAAGGTATGCGACTTTCCGGGGGTCAACGGCAAAGAATGTCCATAGCCCGCATGATTGTTGCCAATCCTAAAATAGTGATATTGGATGAAGCGACTTCGGCACTGGACACTGAAACAGAGCATAAATTGCATGCGGCGCTTGCGAATTTTTTAAAAGGCCGAACCACCATTATTATTGCACATCGTTTGAGTGCCGTTAAACAGGCCGATCATGTTTACGTCTTTGAACAGGGAGTAATCTGTGAACAAGGACGTCATGAAACGTTGATCAACCAACATGGTCTTTATGCCAAACTTTATGGCGAATATCAGTAAAGCAGGTAAAAGGTTCAAGGTGCAAGTTAAAAAAAATCAATTCCCTTGAAACTTTCACCTTGTATCTTGCATCAATATATTTATGATTGAACTTTACGACTTACATTGTCATTCAACAGCCTCTGATGGCTCATTAACACCTACAGAATTAGTTCAACGTGCCCAGCAGCACGGCGTTACCTCGCTGGCGTTAACAGATCACGACACCACAGCCGGACTTACAGAAGCACAGTTGTGCGCTGATACAACAGGCATCAAGTTGATAGCCGGTATTGAACTCTCTACAAACTGGCAAGATAAATGTTTCCACATAGTGGGACTGGGTATTGATCCAACTTATGTACCTTTGGCTGAAGCCACCAGCAATTTACAGATAACTCGCCTGGAACGAGCCGAAAAAATTGCCTTAAAGCTGGAGAAAAAACACATCCACGGGGCGTTGGAAGCGGTCAAAAATGCTGCTGGCGATGGCATGATTACTCGTACCCATTTTGCCGATTTTCTGTTATCACAAAACCACGTATCTACCCAACAAGAAGCGTTTGACCGTTATCTGGCTAAAGGCAAACCCGCTTATGTGTCCACTTCCTGGGCTGAACTTGAGCTGGCGGTAAAATGGATTACGGGATCCGGCGGTGTTGCTGTATTGGCGCACCCTTTACGCTACAAATTGACAGCAAATTGGATGAAACGCTTACTCACTGCCTTCAAGGATGCCGGCGGCCAAGGAATAGAGGTTATAACGAGCAGGATTAATGCCGATGAGATAAGACTGGTAACGGATTATGCAACACGTTTTGAATTGGCCGGTTCAATGGGGTCTGACTTTCATAACGCAGTCAACCAATGGGTAGAGTTAGGCAGGCTTGCACCATTACCCAACAAGATTAAACCAGTTTGGGAATTACTTGATTAGCGCCGGTTATCTGCTTTAGGCGAGGCAAAAAAGCCAGAGCCCTTCGGCTTTGCTCAGGAGAGCCTTGCCATCTTTCTTACTTCGGCTCTGCTGAGCGAAAGGGTTTATTTTTACAAGGATCTCCTCTCCTGAGTGAAGCCGAAGGGACGCTGATTGAAAAGCCTGGATTTGTGCCTACCCGCTATATTTCATAGAGTGCCTCATTTCTATTGCGGAGTACGGCACAATTGATCGGTCAGTTTTAAACCCAATTCCCGATAAGCTTCAAGCTGATTTTCATTAAAAAATTGGTCAGTTGTAGATTCATTCGGAAACTCTTCATGCTGAGCGCGATAACTATAAATCTGCGGCGGCAAATCTTTAACCAGCGTTGCTCTGACCATGAATATTTTACCTTCCTTGACAGGCCCTAACTCGGATGCCGGGTAATGAATTTTACCCACTGAATAGCCTGATTTGGAGAATAAAAAACGTTTTCCGTAGGCGCTGTCAAGATCAGTGCTCGGCATCAGTGTCTCCAATTCATCTTCAAACTCGATGGTAACGCCAAAATCAACTTGTATCCTTACCAAGATACTGCCCACATCATCCAGAGTGAAATTTGGGTCAGCTCCTGCAGATGAAAAATAAATGACATCAATACGTCTTCTTATTAATTCATAGAGTCCTGTATTGTCAAAATGTCCTCCGTCAGTGAGCTCAAGATAACTGGCCTTTTCATTTAGTTCTTTCCCAAATAGCCCCTGTAACAAACCGGGATAGAAAAAATTCGGACCATTCCATCTTGCCATTGATTTTCGCAACGGAATTGCTGAGGGATTTCTTACCCAATAACCCAGGCGAATGTTAAGAAAGGCCAGGATAAAAGACACCAGCCGGTTGCGTGTAACTCCCTGTCCGGAGTTGCCTGCATTAGGACTTATTGCCGCACCTGATATAGATACCGCCGTAGCCAAAGTCATTTCACCCGATTCAAAGTCAGTCGTATTATAGTAGCCAATAGCATCACCACCGCAAAAAAGAGGCGACATAATAAAATTATCGCCACCCCGTCCTCTGAATTTTCGAAGTTCTGAATCAACCAGAACGACATTGGCATTGATCAAATGATAAGGCCCCCATTGGTCAGCCCCTGAAAGGTTAGCAAAAAATGCGACATCCGCTTCTGTAGCCAACTGCCATTGATTTTCATTGACAGCCTCCTGATTTGGAAGAAACGCTTCCATAAGACGGTCGCGATCCATGCGTCCTATGCCGAACAGGTTTAGATTGATAAACCAGCCTGCTAATAAAACCACCAATATAATGATTTCGAAAGGGAATGGATCAGTCGAAGTATGCATATCCAGCGCGATCTTGTAACCGATGACCAGGATTCCGAATATAAGTAATAAAGAGGTCACCCAGATCCTGATTTCAGTGAGTGTGCCTTTGCTGGCATTTTTACCTTTTTGTTGTTGAAAAAACTCATAAATTCCCCCGATTACACCCATTATTGCCGGAAAAGAACTGGTCATATAAGTCTTTTTTTCTAATGTTTCACGCAGAAACCCATGGATGAGCGGCAGCAAAGCCAATATTCCGCAAGCAATTACAAAAAAAATCAATCGGCCCTG
>JBBQCU010000168.1:0-7516 GCA_038319065.1 Methylococcales bacterium | reverse complement strand
TAAATGCTTTTGCAGCCAAGCAATGCCTGCATTTTCTTCAATGGCTTTCAACCCATTTCGTGCACTGTCTTCTCCCACCACTTTAGTCATACCCAGTAAGGGGGCATTGACGCAATCCCCTTGTATTCGCGTAATATGGGCGTAACGGGTATACCCAGCCAAAATGGACAGCACAAATGATCCCAAGACATTGATCTTTTTAGGGGCGTTAGGACTGGTATAGTGCAAGGGACAGTCTTCAACCCAAGGCATAAAGCGATGCCCTGTTTTTAAAAATTGTATGAAAAACGCAAGTTGCCCCAACGTAGTCACTTGTGCCTGGGGATCCCATTCAATATGGATTTTTCCATTAAAGGTGTCGGCAACCAGTGCGCTTATTACTGACTTTTTTAGGGTAAATTCTAGCTCACCCGTTGGGTGAATAACTTTGGGAGGTGAAATCATGGCTCGGCTCAAAAAATACAAGCCTTACAGATTTTATGTTTTTGTTCAACTAAGGTTTTTAGGTTAATCCACATATCTTGCACTGAAGTCGACTAAAACATCCATCGCCAGACACCAAGACAACTTGTCGCTATGAAACCTATTTGCATGGTAACTAATGACCACGTCCTTGTTCGAATCCCGTGAGTTATCCATGCGGCATTGGAAAGCAGGAACGCGACGAATCCCCAACCGGAATAATTGTTGTTAAGGGCTAATAACAGGCTACCTATCAAGCCGGTGATGGAGCCAATCCAGCCGATTAATTTCCCGCTAGGCACTTCTATAACCTCATCGCCATAACAACGTATTTATAAACAGCCTGCCCTGGCTCTTCAATAATGCACAAGGACGCATTACTGGCAATTTTTAATTCGGCCTTATCTGAAGTGACATTACTCACTGCATCAACCATATATTTTGCGTTTAACGCGATTGAAACACCGTCACCCTCATAATCAATGGCTATGGCTTCTTCAGCTTCATCGTAATCGGGGTTATTCGCACTTAACATTAATGCTTCCGCATTGTTTTCAATATCAAAGCAAACGCCCCTGCATTTTTCATTAGAGAGCAATTCAACCCGCATTAATCCTTCTTTAAACAATTGTTTGTTAATACTCACGGGACTTAAAAAATGCTGACCAAATGCACGGGAAAAGTCAGGGAACTTTGCATCAATCAGCTTTGATGAAAAAACAAAGCCTTTGTAAGAAACCCTGACAAAGTTACTGGAAAACTCAATATTGACTTCAGCTTCTGAATCATCCAGCAATCGACTTAATTCCTGCACGGCTTTTTTGGGGATGACCAAATTCACTTCCTGTCCATTTTCACAGCCGATTTCGTCTTCAAACAACGCTAACCGGTATCGGTCGGATGCAACCAGTCTGATTGTTGAATGACTCAGTTTTAATGATAGACCGTTTAAACTGGGTGTTGTGTCGCCTGTCGCTATGCAAAAACTCGTCTTATCAAGCCCAGACTTCAATTTACCGGCACTCATACTGAAACGATTAGTAGCCTTTTTTTTGCTGAACTCGGGGAAAATATCTCCCGGCAGTGTGCTTATAACGTAACGGCCTCGACCGCACGAAACCTTTATTTTTTCCCCATCCAGATCGAACTTAATGACGGCATCTGCAGGCAGCAGCCGGCAAATATCTAACAGCTTTTGTCCTGGGATTGTGACGCACCCTTCCGTTTTAATATCGTCAATAGCCAATTTAGATACCATTTGTGTTTCAAGATCGGTAGCGGTCAAAATGAGATTGGGAGCGTGGCAATCTATCATTACGTTTGAAAGGACGGGCATTAACTGTTTTTTGTCGACCACTCGAACAAGTTGTTGCAGAGGCCCCAGGAGTTGATCGCGTTTGATAGAAAATTTCATGGCTGAATTCCTTGTTATTTTGAAAGTTAATTCCATTTTCCTGGTTTTTAAAATAACGTAAGCCCCTTTTTTTTGATATTATTTTAACGATTTAATTCAGTCACAAAACAGCCTGATACCGAAAACCCAGGCTCCCATTCATCGTTTACAAAACAGTCAAAATTCTCTTCATTCGCCTTGTGGATCAGTCGATCAAGCAGCAACTTGACAATATTTCCCTTGTCGTCCTTTTTGGATTCCAGCGCCTTCGCCTCTATTGCTGATGAATTGCCTCGAAACTGAATAATCACGTCTCCAGTTTCTTCGTTGAGTTTGATGTTTTTGATTACACGATTATTTGCCATGGTTTTTTCCTATCAAAATTTTTAATTGTCAACTGGGCAAATTAATCATCCCTGCCGTAGCAGTTCGAGCAATACCCTTTATCAAGATCAATCCATTCAGCACCCCACTTATCGCAGCGTGGACAACATTCTGGGTTGTCTATAACGTGCGGGGTCCCATTTGTTAGCTTTTCCTGGTCAGCTTCCTTAAAATATTGATCGCCAATTACCCTGCGAACTCCCATTCTTGACCAGCCTGTGTTAAACCAGCTCCTTACGGTATCGAACCCGATTTTTTTGGCTTCATTTGAAGTATTGGCAAAAATCAAACACGCGCCTTCATTGGAACCTGCGTCTTTATTAAAACCCATATAAGCTTTTAACATCTTAAATCTCCTGGCTTTTTGTTTTACTTATTTTCCATCAATTTAAAAATATGCAAGGCCTTATGTTTTTTTCTTATGCCGCTAACTTCTTCATCCAATCAAGCTGTTCTTTTAAATCCGGTATCGAATTGATGAAGCGATACACGAAGGCATCAAAATGCACGAAATCATTTTCTGGCTGTTCCCCATAATCCAATCCGCTTTCTGCCGCTAGGGTTTTCCAGCTTATGAGCTGAGCCATATAATCATCGATACTGCCTTTTAAATGCAGAAAATGAACCGATACTTCGTGCTTTTGTTGGGGCCGAATGAGCCTGAAGACGGCCTGCGACTCCTCACGGCTTTTGTAGGATCTGTTGAAGAATATCACGCTATTAAGCATCGGTAGATTGAGTCCGTCCTGGGTCACTCCGAGACTAGCCAGCATGGCCTGGTCGTTTCCGTTACGGATTCGGGCATTCAGCTTTTCGGTTCGCTTTGAGATTGTTTCTTCGCCCGTAAACACCAGATGAGTGATATTTCTCTTGTCCAACTCAGACGACAAGCGATTTAAAACGACAGGATTCCTTGCGAAAACGATAGGGCGTAAACCCTTCTTAATTTCGCTTTCAACCAGATCCAGACAGGCTATTTCTTTCGTGGTCAGGGCATGGAATCCCCGCCCGTAACCGCTGACTGTACTCGGTACGTTTGCAGCCTTAAAACACGCCTCAAGCCTGGCAAGGATCATGGTCAAATTGACTGATTTACCTTCTTCGCCACGTTCTTTCGCGTAGTTTTTGTACCACTGTGCGAATTCTTCCGCTACTTTCACGTAAAGTAACAAATGATCCATATCCCACTCGACGTTGATCGGATCGCGCAACTCCGGTATCGGGAAAGTCACATATTTGCTAACAGCCGGTTCTTGCTGAAGCCGGCGTTTTATCATGGGCGAAACCCAGCCCCTGTAATTCGCCAAGAAAGCAGGCTTTATTTGCGGCAGCTCCCTTTTTGCGCCAACGCCGCTATCCAAAAATTCATTGGTTGCCCACTCAATCGTTATATACCGGTTATTAAATTCATCCCGGCCGGTGGGTTGAAAGTCAGCGCCGTTTATTAACCGTTGCTCAATAAAGCCATTGGACATCGAATAAGGTTGATAAGCGCGTTCTTCGCCGACACACCAGGCTGCCAGATTCAGCATTTCACGAGGATAGTTAGGGCAAGGAGTTCCATCTAAAATATATTTCCGTTGTGCGCCGAGTTGCCAGACCGCCTTGGTTTGTTGTGATTGATAGTTTGCCAATAAGCCGCCTTCATCGCAGAGCACGTTTTTTATTTTCTTCCGCAGATACTTAGCCAGCGTGAGTTTTGGGTATTTTGGGTCTACTGCCCTTTTCAAGCGCTCATAACTGATGATGTTGATTTTGCCTAGCCGCTCGATGTCCCCTTTGCTTTTGATCACCTGGTAATCCGAGATCCCGAGCCCTTTGAGTTCGTTAACCATTTCCGGAATCAATCGCGACTTCAAAACTATCAACGAACGGCCATTTAAAAGCAGCGCCAAAGAGATTGCCAGCCTGGACTTGCCCAGTGCCATTTGCCAGCCGCAAACCGCCCCGTTTGGCTTGAAGGCCAGCTCACAAAGGTCGTCTAACTGGAAATCCCAGGTGAGCCATTGGTGGATACCTAAACGCGTCGCCTTATCCATCAGTCTCTTGATTTCTTTAGAGTAGGTCGATGGATAGGCGGGTGAACTTCTTCCCAATAGCCCGCCTCAAGCACATCATTTTCCGGGGTGAACAACGAGAAAAAGGTGTCATGTTCACAGGAAAATTGACCTCGTCCTGTTTGGACAAGGAAGCCGGATTCTGATCGGCTTGCTTTGACAAGCTCTCCCATCGCAACCGCAGCGCCTTTTTGTGTCCTGTTAATCAGCGCCATGCGTTTAGCGGTGGCTTTAAATTCTGTGGTACCTTTTCGATACACGGTGCGTCCGAACGGAATGCCCATGCGTTGGTTTTCAATAATAATGGCTTTGATACCCGCCTTTAATTGCTCGCTTACCACCGGTTCACCGCCGGCATTGCGAATGACATCGCACACATGGCTTAAAGTCTCAAAGGGTGCATCCTGCATGGCAATCACATCAAGATTTAATTGAAACTGACCGCTGTATCGGGTCTTGCTCGGGTATTTATGGGTGTAATCGGAAAACAGACGGTTACGGTAGATCGCGTTTAATACTTTCCCTTCGGTTGCGCCGTCAGCAAATTGCAATTTGATCCAACGGCCAGCCCTTACCAGAGTAACGGTATTATTCCCGGTTACGGGCGTGGTAATTACCGGCTTGCTTTGCTCAATGCCATTGCTGCGAATGGCGTGGCGGCTGTAACCGATTTCTTCCATAGTCCGGCAGTTCAGTTGAAACAATGCGGGGGCTGGCGTGTTTTCATCGATCGCGCCGCGTTTTACCCGAATGCTTTCCGGTGCATTCGCTGCCGGTCCTTGCAATGCGCGACCAAAAATCAGCAAATCCGTTTTAACAGATTTCACATTTTCATCTTCGAAAGTGGTGCTGGGTAGCTCAAAAACAGCTCTTAATCTGCTCGCCATCGCTGTATTTTGAGCAATAATGTGCTTGGTGGTTGCGGGTACGACCGCCGCCACAATGTCGCAGTGGCTTAACGCTTGAGCTACCGCGTATTCATGCGATAGCGCCGACGTGTCGGGCCCGTGCTTGCCATAGTGGGTTATCCCTGGGAATGCCTTTAAAAAGGGGCTTGATAGCGGGATACTGAACGGCGGGTTAATTAAAGCCGCGCTAAACTTCTCCAGATCAACCGTTTCCAGGTGCGCATGAACAATATCGAACCGGTAGCCGCATTCATCAAGAATGCTCACAACCTCATCCACCAGCTTGCCGTCGGCATCCATGCCGTACAAGTGAAAGCGTTCGGGATCGGCGTAACGAAACATGGCGGCTGCCCCGATACTGTTGTCCAGCAAGCTATATTTATTCTCGGTATTGTCAAAAACGGGGGATAGCGTTTCCCAGATAAACTTAACCAGCCAGGCCGGGGTAAAGAATTGTGACAGCGTTTCTTTCCGCTTTTCGTGCAGTCCGGCCAGCGATCCCGCATTATCGGCCAGACTGCCCCTGGATTGCAACTGCTCAAGTTCGAGAGGCAAGTAATGAGTAAGCATTTACGCGGCCTCCAGCAAATTCGCATTTAAAATGTCTTCAGCTACATCTGCTTCCCCATTGATAGTTAAAAATGCCACCACTGCATCAAAGGCTGGGATACTTAGCCTGTATTCGTGTTTATCTTTGAAGCAATGGATTTCCAGGTGTTTGCCTTTACCAAACACTGTTCGAGACGGGATTTTTTCTTGGCGGGAATTAAGTTGTTTTGCCGCCGTTATGTATTCACTCATGGCTGTACCGAATGAGATACCTGAAGTAGTTTCAATCTCACTGAACGCTTCCTGCAAAGTCATTAATTCCCTGACTTTTGAAAAGCTATCGTAATAATTAAAGGCCCTGCCATGACAAATAATTCTGTTGCCTTTACGGGTAGGAGCGTAATAACCGCTTATGTGTCCCAAATGGAGCTCTTCAATAATCTTTTTGCAAAAAGGTTGAGTCCTTTATCGCTCAAGCTATCTGCCTGGCTGTTAATACTGTCTGCAATTTTCTCGAAATCAATCGCCTTTAAATATATTTCAACCAGTTCCTTGTCGGCGTTAAGGTCACCGTTTTTGTGATCGTAAAAGGTCTCTGCAAACTTTTGATTCCGTTCGCGCATGGTAATTACCTTGTACAAGTCAGAATCTATCTCAATTGTTGCCGGCGTTCCGTTTGAATTCTGAGCGCTTAATTTCTTGCAAAGAGTTTCAAGATAACAGCCCGCGACCGATTCAAAACAGTCGCCAATATATAGATTCGTATCTCTCACCGTGACGCCGATATCGGATAAGAAGCTGCCATGCTTTAAGAACTCGTGCCGGGATTCGATCATTTCAAGAAGACGGCTTTCGATGGTTTTGCGAAGTGATGCAGCGGTAGTCATGATTGAAGCTCCTGTTTTATGTATTGTTGAGAACACGATAAAACAGGTCGCCAATAACGCAAGAGGGTATTTTTGTGTTATTTCTTTTTTTTCACAGAAAGAATTCTGGGTATCGGTTGTTCTTTAACTAACCTTGCAGAATTCCCAATGGTTTCTTAACCTGTACAAGCATCGCTCAAAATACCCTTGATCAAATTCCTATCCGTAATTTTCTTTTTTAATTCAGGATCGAAAGCGTTATCAACATGGCTTATGTAATCCCATAGATTAATTCCATCCATTTTCCCAAAATGCGTCCAAACATTGTCCAGATCCTGTATTTCCTGGTCGTTTAGTTCGGTGAAAATTTTTCGGTCTTCTTCGTTTAAAGCCGGAATTGTTGGGTATTTGACGCCTAACAAATAACTGGAGTCAAAACCTGGAATGAATTCCAGGTCCGCCAAGAAAAACAGCGCAATAACAATATTGTCATCTAACTGATCACCTTTTCTCACACCAAAATAGTTAATTACCTGCTTAATTTTTTTTCATTTACCATTTTTTTCTCCAGATTGTTTGTTTATTAAAAACTATTGTTCGGGCATTTTTTCCGCAAATGCTTTTTTAACCGCTTCAATCCGATTTTTGCACTGCTTGTAAGCTGCTGTCGCTTGGTCCACCAACGGAATTAAAGCATCAATATCCGGTTCCTGTTGAGTGCGCAAGGTTTCGGCTATTTGCTTCAGGGTAGTGTAATTTTCGGCTACCCACTTAAGCCGGGACAAAATTAGAGCTAGACTGTCGTATTTTAGTATCATGAGTTAATGACCAAAAAAACAATACAACACAGAAAATACGAGCAGCTAGCTTAGCGATTATCGTTGAAATAGGCCGAGG
>JBBQCU010000167.1:0-7534 GCA_038319065.1 Methylococcales bacterium | reverse complement strand
TTCTGTTTTATTAAATCCTTCCCTGATTTTTTACCGCCTTTTTTTTTAGAATCGGATTTACCCATTGTCTTTTCTCCTCACTACTCTCATTGATGTGCTTACAAGCGATTGGCTGTGTTGGTGGTTGGTGGACAATAGCGGCAATAAACCTTTCACGAAATATTATCGGATTACCCTAGTATTTATACGAATATCTTTTGTTAGATTTTCCAGATGTACTAGCAATAGTACTCAGTCACTGTTAATGTAGTGACATTTTATATGGTTCATGATCCTCGATTTAAAATCAAGTGATTTTATCTCTTCATGGAATAGGTTACTGAGTACCCATTGAGATTGATGCCAGAAATTATTTAAATGACTTAGGTGCATGAAAAAAAATCACCAACGCGAAAATTTTTTGTTAACCCGCCAATTGCGTGAGTATCTGACCTTAATAGGATCGCTGCCGCATGGAGCGGTTGATCGAATGGAATTAAGTTGAGGGCGGCACATGTCAAGCATTCATAGGTGCCATGCAATGCCTTTTGGGGCACGCCTATTGGAGGACGGCAGGGTTAATTTCAGATTATGGGCGCCCGGAGCCGATCAATTGGAATTATGTCTGCAAGGAAGTGCGCCCGAAATGAGGTTGCACATGGCAACCGAAGCCGATGGCTGGTTCGGCATTACTACCGAACTGGCGAGTAGCGGGTTTTACTATCAGTATTGCATCAATGGTAAACAGTATGTTCCTGATCCTGCGTCCCGCTTTCAACCGGAAGATGTCAACGGTTCCAGTCAGGTTATCGATCCCGTTGCATGGCAATGGAAGGATCATGGCTGGCGAGGGCTGCCCTGGGAAGACGCAGTTTTTTACCAGTTGCATGTAGGGACTTTCACTGAAGAAGGCACTTTTGCAGGGGTAAAAAAGCAACTGGATTATCTGGTCGATTTGGGTGTAACTGCAATCCAGTTAATGCCCATTGCCGATTTTTCCGGTCAACGTAATTGGGGCTATGACTGCGTATTACCCTTTGCACCTCATAGCAGCTATGGAACTCCCGAGGACCTGAAAGATTTTATTGAAACCGCGCATGCCAAAGGCTTGATGGTTTTTAATGATGTGGTTTACAACCATTTTGGCCCGGAAGGCAATTATTTGCATTGGTATGCACCGGAATTTTTCACGAAACGTTTCGATACACCGTGGGGTGACGCCCTTAATTTTGACCATAAAAACAGTCTTTGGGTACGCAAGTTTTTTATACATAATGCATTGTATTGGCTGGAAGAATATCATTTTGATGGTTTGCGCTTTGATGCAGTACATGCAATCTTTGATGACAGCACACCCGATATCCTGGAAGAACTGGCCGAAGCAGTTCGACGAGGGCCGGGATATGATCGTCATGTCTATTTAGTGCTGGAAAACGACAATAATACCGCGCATTATTTAAGACACGATGTATCCAAAACATACCGCTATTTCGATGCGCAGTGGAATGATGACATTCATCATGTCCTCCATGTTTTACTCACAGCAGAAAATTGGGGATATTATCAAGATTATCAGCAACAACCGATGCATCTATTGGGACGTTGTTTAACCGAAGGTTTTGCCTATCAGGGAGAGGCATCGGCTTATCGCAACAATCAACCGAGAGGTGAGAGTAGTTCGGATTTGCCGTCAACAGCTTTTATCTCCTTTTTACAAAATCATGACCAGGTAGGCAACCGCCCGTTTGGAGAACGAATATCAAGCCTTTGCGCCCCGGAGGCCTTGCGAGCAGCAACAGCGATACTCTTATTGATGCCTTCGCCTCCCTTGCTTTTTATGGGGCAGGAGTGGGCTTGCAGTCAACCGTTTACCTATTTCGTGGATTTTCCGGAAGAGTTGGGTGACAAAGTGGCCAAGGGGCGGCTGAAGGAATTTGAAAATTTCTACGATGTTCAACTTTGCCGGAAAATCCCCTTGCCTAATGCTGTTCACACGTATCAGCAGGCCAAATTGCCATGGGATGAAACTGAACAACTACCCCATCAACAATGGCTTGAATTTCACCGGGAATTATTACGTATTCGCCGCCTTTATATTCGTCCAAGGATAAGCAGTCTGGCAGGCGGACAAGCCCATTACCAGCTTTTGGAAAATACTGCCATCATTGTGCAATGGCGCTTGAATGAGGGTTCAACGTTGGATTTGGTGGCGAATCTCGGTAACGAACCAGCAAAGGTTGACTGTTCTTGTCACGGCGAAGTTTTATTTGTCAGTGCTTACGATGTGCAGCAAAATCTTGAGCAAGGCGAGCTAAGCCCATGGTCTGTTATTTTTTATTTGGAGGAGTCTGGAAAATGACGTTAAGTTTGCAGGCCCAAAAGTCATTGTGAGGCAACTTACTCCCTCTCCCTCTGGAGCATAAGTATCCACACAACTTTTCTATATAATAAAAGCAACGAGTTGCAACAGCACCAAACTCCCTCTCCTGATGGAGAGGGTTGGGGAGAATAAAATCAACTAGTTATATCCCCCCACATCCCAGCCTTCTCCCTCAAGGGAGAAGGAGCCGGTATTTGTTTAGATACCTATGCCTCCGGAGAGGGTTAAAGCTCCGGAATATGTGAGCACAGATTGGCCCTCCGGGAAAGGGTGGGGGAGAGGGGATATAGTTCCCGGGTTTTTTCGTGTAAGTTACTTATTTGCCTAGTACGTCATTACGTGTGCTTTCAGCAATGGCGGCAGCCTGGGCAATAAGTTCCGGTGGAACATTTAGCTCTTTCATTGTCGCACCCAGGTGGTCCATAACGATATTAAAATGGTCATTATTTAACCCCATTTTAACCAGACGGGCATGCGCTTTGCGCATATCTTCGCCGGTATAGGTATTGGGTCCGCCAAATGCCATAGTAAAAAAAGCTTTTTGTTTAACGGCCTGTTCTTCCATATCAATATCGTCGAAAAAACGGTTAATACGGTAATCCGACAGTACTTTGCGATAAAAAACATCAACGGCGGCATCAACAGCCGCTTCACCACCGATTTGATCAAATAACGAGTTGCCTGTGGTTGTTTCTGGTGTTGCGCTCATCTTTCTCTCCACTTTTATTATTTTAGGATATTAAAATTCTTATTAAGGAACGTGCACGAAATAACTTGAACATCTTACTCCCTCTCACTCCGGGAGAGGGCAGGGGAGAGGGTATATAAAACTCAAGTTATTTCGTGCACGTTCCTAAGCAATTTTTGCTCAAGAGAAAGTTTATAACATCCTAAAAAGTTATACAATATTTAACTTGTAAAAGATTTATGTGACATAATAAATCAATGTTTTAATGTTCCTGACAATCATCATCAATTAATTTCTAATGCTACTCAATGTAAGTCCCCGCCAGCATCAAATCCTTGAGCATTTACTGGAAAACAGGACTGGTTTAAGTATTGACGCGCTCGCAAAAGAACTGGATATCTCTAGAGCCGCTGTCCAACAACATATCGTTGGTCTTGAGGGAGATGGATATATTAAAAAAAACGCACTTAACAAAACCGCCGGCCGGCCCGTAGTCATTTATGGTATTACCGATAAGGGCATTAACTATTTTCCAAAACAATATGCCTGGTTTTCCGATTTAATTCTCAGTGAGTTGCGACTGGAAATGGGCGCAGAAGGTTTTAAGGATTACATGCAGAGATTAGGTGTCAGGCTGGCAAAGGATTTAAGCAGTCAGTTTGAAGGAAAAAGCCTGACTGACCGTATTGATGAGCTGTTGTTAATCATGACGAATCTGGGTTTTCAGGTAACGACAGACGTTGAACCGGAAACCAGCGAATCAGTTGTACGTGCGAATAATTGCATTTATCACGACCTGGCACAGAAACATAATGAAATTTGTGCGTTCGATCTAGCCTTGATGTCTTCCTTGCTGGACAAAGAGGTTGAGCAGTTAAGTTGCATGGCAAAGGGTGATTGTGCTTGTCGTTTCAGAATTAAAGATAAACAAACGGAAGATTAATGTGAGCTCTAGCCTAGGAAGCCGCCCGAGAATAGAAGCCGTAATTAAATGTACTCTATGACCGATTGCGGGCGAGAAGCATCAAGTTTAGCCTCTGCCATCAGGCTATCCCAATCATCCGAAGGATGACCATTTTTCAGCATCTTGATAAACATGCGGTAGGCATCATTCCCACACTCGTAAGCGCGTTTTGTATCTTCATCAGTCTTCTTCCCAACGCGCGATTGTAAAAGCCAACCTTTTACCACTTGCCATCGGATTCAGTTGTCATCCATTGGATGACAACTGAATCCGTGACCAACTCTCCGGCAGCGAAAATAGCTTTTAAATGCTTGGTAACGATTGCAAATGCATTACTTTGTTTACCTTAACAGTCTGGTTTGGGTTTGAGTTCGGCCGGTGCATCCTCGCCATCCAGGACGGGTTTATTGCCGTCCCAAAGGACAGCGTAATGACCTAACCGGCGTTTGCGCTCCAAAGTTTTTGTCACGGCATGGCGCAAGCTATCCAGCATGGCCTGGGTATCGGCATCGGGTATTGGGGTGATGGATGTCGTCATGATAGTGCTGCCTTTTCCAATTGTTCAAAAAGTTCGGTTTTAGGCAGAGCTAAAAAAATCAACTCCACCCGCCAGTGATCTGCCTGTAAGCGGCGAATCAATTTGAGATAGCAGCGCCCGGCGAGCGTGGTTTCAAAAGCAAAATCCTGTCTAGCGTTAATGCAATCCTCGATTTCGCCCAAGAACAAGCGGCTGGCCGCCAGTAATTGTTGTTCAGGCGCCAATGGCGACAGCCCGGCAGCAATGAGGTCGGCGTTGATGAAACGCCGGCAGTGCGCCACCGTCGGCAGATATTCCAGAGCGAAGGTGGTTTTACCCGCTCCGTTCGGTCCGGCGATGATCCAGCAAGTCGGCATTAGCCCATCTCCGTTTCCCGCATCTCGGCGATTGCAGTCTCCTCGATCCAGCCCTTGCCGACTTCCAGCTTGAGCTGGGCGTAAAAAGCATCTATGTCGCCGCCATAGCGTTGCAACAAATCGCCGGCTGGCATTTCATTGTGATGACGTGCCAGGATAGCAGCCAGCGGTGCTTGCTCCTTGATGCTGGGGATGTTAACTAGGCGCAGCTTGGAGATTAGTTCGGTTTTTGGGGTTTTCAATGCGTCCTCCTCTTCGTTATGAATACCAGTGACGACAGAAATACTAGCCAGGGCAAGTTTCTGAGCCAGATTATTGGATTCATACAACTCTCTCTCTAGTACATCACAAAGACGCATTAGTTCTGCAACGCGCTTAACAATTCGCCTTTGTTCAGCCACAGGCGGCAGTGGAATCTCAAACTGTTCCAGTACTTTTTTGCTAAGTCCTTCTCGGGCCATACCAACCTGCCGTCCCCAAATCATGGCTTGGGCGTATGGCGATAGAATACAAAGGTGTAAATAGAAGCGAACTTCTGGATCAGTGAGCCGTATGATCGTTACATGCTGGCTTACATTAGCCTCACTGAAATCGCTAGGTACTAAAGCCGATCTTCCTAAGGACGCCCCCGTTATATTCAGCAGAATGTCATTAGCTTGAACGGCTGTATTTGACATACGCTCATGCTCTTCGACGGTAATATAGGCAGCATCGTCGAGCTTAAGTCCATCGTTCCGGACATTTTGCGAGCGCAAGAAGGGAATACCTTCCTTGACGTAGACCTCGCGTCCGCCGCGTGGTGTGCTGCCTGAGCCAATTTTGTTAATTATTTCTCCAAGTCGGACATAAGTCCACCCTTTTGGCAATGAAAACGGGTGCTCATCTTCAGTAACTGGCGATAAAGGAGACTGTTTGGCAATTTGCTTCGCTTTCAGCAAGTCGTGTCTATGTTTTTTTACCCGCGCTAACCATTGTGCTGCTGTTTCTTCGGATTGGTTTTGTTCAACCAATAAACCATGTACAGCAAGCTCCAACACGAGGTTTCTGAGGTCTGAAACATCCTCGGCTTTGCTGAACAGACTGGAAAAAATTGAAAATACCTTTTGCCAAGCTGAATTGAGTTCATTGGGGCTAAGTGTATTTGCTACAGCTTGAAGTGATGTCAATCGCAGATTGTTTTGAATCGTTCGTATTGCCTGTTGCTGATCTTCCAGATTGTTGCACAAGGCCATCAGTTCGTCGACTTTGGCAACGATGCGGATTTGTTCTTCAAGAGGAGGGCAAGGTATGGGCAAGTCTCTGACCGCACTTGTAGATAGTTCAACCTGTTGTGTTGTCCCGGACACCAACGAATTGGTGTGAGTTGGTTCTATTCGAGATTGAATCCATGACGATGCAATTACGCACCAGATATATCGCGGCAAAAATTTTGCTAAGCGAATAACAGTGACGTGGGAATCGGCTACAGCTTGTATTTCCTCTGGTTGGTCATAAATAGCAACACGTCCTGCCGTGCCCGTACCTGTTGAATTCCAGAGCAAGTCACCTGCTTTGAGAAAGCGCTCTTTACTGTAGGCCTTTCGTGAATCATCAGCAATAAAGCGCGCTGGTTTTATATTAAAGCCGGACCATTGCACGCATTTCTGCGATACCACATGTGTGGTACTGCAATCTACGTACTTCGGGCCTTTACCTCGTTGGATATAGAGCGATAATTGTTCCAGCCTTTCCCATTGCCAGTGCTTTGGAATTGCGAAAGGGGCGATGGTAATTGGAGGATGTGCTCGTGTTGCCCGTAGCTTCAGTTCAGCCTCGTATTCCGAACGGAGCTGTGAAGCCAAAGTAATGCTGTCTGCTACTGGCTGAACAACAGCAGATAACTCAACAAGTTTCCCGCAAATAGCAAGCTGAAGAATAAGCTCGCGCAGTCGTTGGATTCCACCCGGCGCCGACGCAATATACCCAAACTCAGCCAAAAACTGCTGTGCATCCATCAGGCATCCTCTCCGGCAAAGTGATGAGACAAAGCAGCAGCCAGTTCGCCTTTTAAGAGGTTTTGTGTATCTTCGATTTGCCCGAGCAGCTCTTTGTATTTAAGCAGCAGCACATCGGGATCGTGGATCTCGTCTGCCGCCGCGTTAGGGTTCTTGATGTCGAGGTTATAGATAGGCCAATAGAGACGGTCGCCTGCGGTTTGCGCATCACGGGTGGCTAAGCGTAAGGTTTCCGCCTGCTCGCGTAGCTGAACGATTTGATCTTCCACCTGCTTACGCAGCGCCGTATCGGTGACGCCGGTGAGGGAGCTTTTCAGGTCCTTGCACTGGCTGTCCAGAGCGGCGGCTTGGTTATTGAGTTGCTCGGCCTTGTCCCAATAGGGCTTGGCTGCGGCTTCGGCTTCGAGCTTTTTGGTTTTGAAATCAATTTTCCAGGCGAGCTCGCTCTCCACGCGCTCGGCAAAGCCGTTCTCCTCCTTGCCCCACCAGTCCTGCTCGGCCTTGAATTCACGGTAGTCTATGGGTTTGGTTTTGGAATAGCTTTTGTAGCCTGCTGGATAAGGATGCTCGTAAAACCAGATAGTTTCGGTGGGTTTGCCTTTGGTAAAAAATAACAGGTTGGTTTTGATGGTGGT
>JBBQCU010000166.1:0-7551 GCA_038319065.1 Methylococcales bacterium | reverse complement strand
TGCTCTGCCAGATTATGAGAAATTAAACACTGTAACTCATCATTAAAAGAAATGATACGATCATCGGTTTTGATGCGTAATGAATAAGGGCTTTTGGGCGGTGTCTGTTTATCCCTGCATAGACCGGAATAAATAGCCTTCAACGTTTTTCGACTGCATGTACAGGGATAAGTCAGTTTATCTTTGACAAATTGATCAAGAATTTCATGATAAACGCCGAGGGTTTGACTTTGGTAGACAACACTGTCATCCCAATACAGGCCAAAGGCATCCAGCGTTTTTAAAATGCTGTCAGCAGAGCCTTTTACATTGCGGGGGGTATCAAGATCATCAATGCGCAACAGCCACAATCCTTGCTGTGAACGAGCTTGCAGGAAACTGGCTAATGCTGTGTAAAGTGAACCAAAATGCAAGGGGCCGGTAGGCGAAGGTGCAAACCGGCCGATATAAAGTTGTTTATTCGGCACGACAAGCTTATTCAGCCCATTTGTTTTTCCCGGATTTCATCGAGTGTTTTACAGTCGATGCACAAAGTGGCAGTGGGCCTGGCTTCCAAACGGCGTATGCCTATTTCTATACCACACGATTCACAAAAGCCATAATCGCCTGATTCAATTTCTTTAAGGGAATCATCAATTTTTTTGATTAGCCTGCGTTCCCGGTCACGCGTTCTTAATTCCAGACTGAATTCAGATTCCTGGGTCGCCCGGTCATTAGGATCAGGAAAATTTGCGGCGTCATCCTGCATGTGGTGCACGGTACGGTCTACTTCGTGCATTAATTCAGCTTTCCAATTATTCAGAATAGTCTCAAAATGTTTTAATTGAGCTTCATTCATATATTCTTCGCCTTCTTTTTCTTTATAAGGCGTAAAGCTGAAAGGTGATGAAACAATCGGTTTTGCACTATCGGTCATCCATTAACTCCTATAGTCAGGATAAATAAAAACTGCGCATTTTTAGCAGAATAGTCACCACTTAGCAAGGATTATTGGTATCATTCATGTTTTTTTTATGAGCCACACAATTATGCGCGAACGATTGGCAGAAAGAAATTCACAAATTTCTTCGTTTTATGTCATGGAATTGCTGCGTCGTGCCAAACAATTAGAGGCGCAAGGCAAGGATGTGATTCACATGGAAATCGGTGAACCCGATTTTCCGACACCGCCAACCATCGTTGATGCGGGCATTAAGCATCTACTAACGGGTGAGGTTAAATATACCCCGGCAGCTGGATTACCTGAACTGCGAAATAAAATAGCTGCATTTTATCAGCTGCGTTATGGCGTAACTGTCGACGAACAACGTATTTTTGTCACGCCTGGTGCTTCTGGCGCGTTTTTATTGGCTTTTGGGGTTAGTTTAAACCCAAACGAAGAACTATTAATGGCCGACCCTTGTTATCCGTGTAATAGTAACTTTGCTGCATTGTTTGGCGGCAAAACCAAAACCATCGCTGTTGATGCGGATAGCCGTTACCAATTAACCGCAAGACACATCAAAGAGCATTGGACACCAGCCACTAAAGGCGCTTTGATTGCATCCCCGTCCAATCCAACAGGAACACTTATTACGCCAGCAGAATTGAAACAATCAATACAAACAGTTAATGCCTTGGGAGGTTGCTTTTATTCCGATGAAATTTATCATGGACTGGTTTACGATATTAATGCTACAACGGCACTCGCTTTTAGCGACAATGTTTTTGTTGTTAACAGTTTTTCAAAATATTTTGGCATGACCGGCTGGCGTATTGGCTGGTTAATTGTGCCGGATGAGTTTATTGAAGCCACCGAGAAATTAGCCCAAAATATTTATATTGCTACTTCCACTCAATCGCAATATGCTGCTTTAGCTGCATTTAATGAAAATACGCTAGCGGAACTTGAAAGCAGGCGTGCAGAATTTGCTGCACGGAGGGACTTTCTTTATGACAATTTATTACGTTTAGGCTTTGCAATTCCTATTAAGCCGGAAGGTGCTTTTTATATTTACGCCAATTGCAAAAAGTTTACCGATGACAGTTATCAATTCGCACTGGATTTATTGGAAGCTGAAGCGGTTGCCATTACTCCGGGAAAAGATTTTGGCAGCTATGAATCTCATCACATGCTTCGTTTTGCTTATACGACGTCTATCGCTAAAATGACTATCGCCATGCAACGCCTGGATCGATTTATTAACAAAGGATAACAATGACTGTAAAACAACTATCAGCAACAGCTTTAAAAAACAAAATTCAACAGGAAGAAAAACTGTTCTTGCTGGATGTAAGAGAGCCTCATGAATTCAAATACGCCCATATTGCTAACAGCGTATTGATTCCACTTAATCAAATCCCGGCAAGACTGAATGAACTGGATCCGCAACAGGAAATTGTTGTGATTTGCCATCATGGCATGCGTAGCCAACAAGCGACCAATTATCTTGTGCAGTCAGGCTTTAAAAATATTGCCAATTTAACAGGTGGGCTTGATGCCTGGTCTTGCGCCTGCGATAGTTCAGTCCGTCGTTATTAACGATGGATATACTCTCGGAAAAAAAGATACACCTTCCACGGAAATAGCTTTATTCTATTGGGTTGAATCAATAAATCGTGAGGATTTGCCATGCCCTATACCAAAGACATTGTAGATGAAATAAACATTCTGGTTCGCTACAATCTGGACACTACCCTTGAAGGAATCAAAGTACATAAAACTGCGGCACCCGAAATAATTGCTGCAACAAAACGTTTGCATGATAAAGGGTTGGTAACACAGGAGGATGGAGGTTATTTGACCAGTCTGGGCCATGAAGCTGCGGAACTGGCGCAAACACTACTGAATTTGCTTAATCCTGCGTAACCATAATACGAGAGAAAGTTTGGGATTGTAATGCTTCGGACTGATTAACAGAAATGAATAGAATGCAATACTTAAGTTGTATTATAAATCCGCGGACTAAAAAAGGCTTGACGATAGAATCGCCAAGCCTTTTTTAATGATATCGATAACCTGTCAGGCTTCCAGCACAACTGCTGCTCGAAGCTTTTTCATGGCATTTTGTTCCAATTGCCTGATTCTCTCGGCAGAAACGTTGTAGCGTTCAGCAAGCTCATGCAAGGTGGCTTTTTTGTCCGCCAACCAGCGACATGAAAGTATATCTAAACTTCGCTCATCCAATTCTGCCAGTGCTTCTGATAATAGATCATGTCCATGCCCTTCCCAATCTGCATTTTCAAGCAAAATGGAGGGATCAGCACCGTGTTGCTGTAAGTAGCTTGCTGGATAGGCATAACTTTCTTCTACGGATTCATCAATGGGCATATCAAATGACATATCCTGACTACCCAAACGTTTTTCCATTTCGTAAACGTCACTCAATTCAACATTCAGGTCTTCTGCAATAGCCACTGCTTCGTCATTCGATAACCAGCCTATATCGTGTTTGGATTTGCGCAGGTTAAAAAACAGTTTGCGCTGGGCTTTGGTAGTAGCAACCTTTACAATGCCCCAATTTTTAATCACATACTCGTGAATTTCGGCTTTAATCCAATGTACCGCAAAAGAAACCAACCGCACACCTACATCAGGATCAAAACGCTTAACTGCTTTCATTAGCCCGATATTGCCTTCCTGAATAATATCAGGCATCGACAAACCATATCCACTATAGCCTCTAGCGACATGAACGACAAATCGCAAATTGGTCATGACCAGTTCTCGAGCGGCTTCTAAATCACCGTGATCTCTAAATCTTAACGTTAACTCACGTTCCTGATCAGATGTCAATCTAGGCATTTGCCGAACCAGATTTAAATAGGCATCAAATGTTCCCACCGATAAATTAACGGGTAAAGCCAATGCGTTACTCATGATATCTCCTCATAAAAAACTTTAGATAAATTTTAGCACTCTCTTAATAAGAGTGCTAATAATTTTTACTATTCGCTTTTTACTCAGGTTTTGTGTGCTGGAGTTGATAAATAAGTACCGCCCACGATCCTACGACCCCTAACCCCGATGAAATACCTATCAATGCCAGCGTTTCGGTGAAATTTAAAAACAACAAATGGAAGCCACCCTCATAAAGCCCGGAGAGCTTTTCAACCGGTTGTCTTAATATCAGCATCAATGCAGTAACAATAAACCATGCTGATACGCCTGAGATAAACCCTATCCAAAAACCAGTGTACAAAAACGGTCTCTGAATGAACGAATTTGTAGCACCAACCAATTTAGCGATCACCACTTCATTACGACGATTATGCAGTTCCAATCGAATCGTATTACCGATAATAAACAACACAGCCCCACCTAACATCACATTGAGTAAGGTAGCAAAAAGCCGCGCCAAGGCCATAATAGACTGTAGACGTTCAACCCACTGCAGATCCATCTGGGCAATATCGACTTCAGGAGATTGTTGAAAGCTGTTCAGCAAGGCCTCAAGCCCTTCCTTGTCTTCCAGAGCATTTTTGGGTATAACCTCAAGAACAATAGGCAACGGGTTTTTTTTTAGTGCATTAATAGCCGCGCCAAAACCACTAAAAGTTTTAAATTCGGCTAAGGCCTGTGCCTTGGTAATTAATTTAACGTCCTGAACACTCGCATTTTGTCTAATACTGTCGGCGAATTTATTAGCGCCTGCGTCAGAAACATCGTCCCTGAGAAATAACGAGATTTGATTACTGGTTTCCAGATTGCCGGTTAATTGCTGAAGATTTACCACCAAAATATAAAAACCACTGGCAAGTGAAATAGCAATAGCCAAAACAGTTATAGTCATTATCGAGGTAAATGGTGAGTCTATCAGGCGCCCAAGACTGGAAAACAAGGCATGCGCATGAAGATCTCGATAGGCATTTAATTTATCGGCAAAATTACCGCCCGCAGTTTTAGTTTGACGGGTATCCTGCCGCCTGGCTGGCCTTGCCGGGGGATCTTTCCTGATACGATTTTTATTGACTCGTTTCATTACTTAACTCGAAACCAATTGACCATGATCCAACTTTAAGACACGATGGTTTAGTTGTGTAATCAAGGAAATGTCATGTGAGGCGATCAACACGGTAACACCGACCTGTTGAAATTGACCAAACAAAAACATGATTTCTTCCGACAATTCAGGATCAAGATTGCCGGTTGGTTCATCTGCGACAATAATTGGCGGCTTATTGACCACAGCCCTGGCTATTCCCACCCGCTGTTGTTCGCCTCCGGACAAGGCCAGAGGGTATTTTTTTTCTTTACCCGTCAAGCTTACTTTATCTAATGCCGCCCTTACTCTGCGGGCGATTTCATGGTGTCCGAAGCCTGCTATCACCAATGGCAATGCCACATTATCAAAAACAGTTCTATCCTGAAGCAGCTTATAATCCTGATAAATAAAACCCATTTTTCTTCGTATATAAGGCAGCTGATTTTCTTTAACAGACTCAAGATCCTGTCCATCCAGCAATATCTGGCCTCGGCTACAACGCTCCATTGCTGCAATCAATCTTAATAATGTACTCTTCCCTGCCCCTGAATGACCGGTAAGAAATGCAATTTCACCACGCCGTAAATGAAAACTGACATTACGCAATACGTCGCCTGTCTCAGGATAGCGTTTGGTTACATTGACGAACTTTATCATGTTTTTATTAGTCTTTTACGAATAAGGCGTTGACAAACAGTTCTGCATCAAAATCCTGCAAATCATCTATGCCTTCGCCTATGCCTATAAAACGAATTGGAATACCGGTGTGTTTGGCCAGGGCAAAAATAACACCGCCCTTTGCCGTGCCGTCCAGCTTGGTTAACACCAGCCCTGTTAAGGTAACAGTTTCATTAAACAGTTTTGCCTGCGACAGAGCATTTTGCCCTGTCCCGGCATCTAACACCAACAGTACTTCATGCGGTGCGCTTGGATCCAGCTTACCCATAATCCTTTTTACTTTTTTCAACTCATCCATTAAATTTGATTTCGTGTGCAAGCGGCCGGCTGTATCGGCAATCAAAACCTCTATACCTTTAGCCTGCGCGGATTGCAGGCCATCATAGATGACTGAGGCAGAATCGGCTCCTGTATGTTGAGCCACCACTTGGATATTATTACGTGCGCCCCAAACTTGCAACTGCTCAACAGCCGCCGCCCTAAAGGTGTCCCCTGCTGCTAACATAACGCTATGGCCTTGCGCCTGAAGCCGTTTAGCCAACTTTCCGATAGTTGTGGTTTTTCCTGCCCCATTAACGCCGACAACCAGAATAACAAACGGCCTGTCTTGTTCGGGTATTTTCAGGGGTATGCTGCAGGGCTTGAGTATATTCAATAATTCCTGCTTTAAGGCAACAGATAATGCTAATCCATCATTCAATTGATGCCGTTCAAGACTTTGTGTCAAGTGCCTGATTATTTCTGTGGTCGCGTCAACACCCACATCAGCCATTATTAAACTGGCTTCAATTTCTTCCAGTAAATCATCGTTAATTTCTTTCTGGCCTAAAGGCAGGCTGGCCAGTATTCCACTAAGACCGGAACGGGTACGTTTTAACTGTGACTTTAGCCTTAAGTAGAGTGAATCAGGCTCGGGTTTTACATAAATCTCTTCAATCAGCGCTTCTACAGGCGCTGAAACTGCACCTGTTTCAATGGCTTCCAGCCCGGGTTCCTCTTCCTTTTTAATAACAGGGAGCTGTGTTTCCAGCCACCCGTATCGGCTATAAAAACTGATCGCAATCAAAGGCAACATTAACAATGCCGCAACCACATGATGCGCTAAGACTGCCCATAGAGGCATACTCAGCTTAAGGCCAAAGATAGCCAAGCCAATTTGTACAAATAGCAGTACACTTAACCATAAACCGGCTGTTCTTACCGATTTATGCGAATTTGTTGCAGTTGCACTGTACGTCAGCATACTCAGCAACACAAAACACAACATTGCACCGGCTCTATGCAGCCAGTTGGCCGCCACCTGTGCATCGAATGAAATAACACCCGTGTAACCGGTAAATAATCCACTAAATAAATTGAGTGCATTTTGATAGCCAGCTTCAGGCCACCATTGTCCATTGCATTGAGGAAACCCGCTACAGGCTAAGGCTGCATGATTGGCGCTAACCCAGACCCCCAGGACAATCTGCAACACCAGGACAAACATGGAAAAACGGGTAAAGATTACAAGGCCTGTACGCACTTGTCCTGTTACTTTAAGCAAACTATTTATTGCGGGATTAACACGTAAATAGAGCCAAAAAAACAGCCAGAAGGTTGTCATGCCCAATATTACATGAGTTGTTACAACGATAGGCATAGCGTTAAATGCTTTAGCCCAAAACCCCAAAGCTGCTTGTAAACAAACTAAAACCAACAAAATTAAGGAGGTCGTTAGTGCGGCTAATCGGCATTGCTTTTGCTGCCATGACAACAAGCCCAACAACACGACCAGCAAACCTAATGTAGCTGCCAGATAAAAATGGCTGCCGGCAATCAATTGATCAATAAGGCTTTGATTGGATAATGCCGACTCGACACCCGATAACCGGATATATGAGCCTAAGACACTAATTAATAGCGTTAAAAT
>JBBQCU010000165.1:0-7557 GCA_038319065.1 Methylococcales bacterium | reverse complement strand
CCATGCTCCAGCGCCAAATATTGCCCACATTGTCTCTGGAGTCACTACACCCATCCCGGAAAGAACCGGAAGCCCCAGCAAAAATACAATAACAATTGACAATCCACCACCACGCGGCGTTGGACTATTATGTGAGCTTCGTATATTAGGAATATCAATCAATTGGTTTACCAAGGCGTAACGGCGCAATAATCCGGTTAATGCGGCTGCCGAGATCAAGGCAATGAGAAAAATCCAGCCAAACTTAATCACTTGTGGAGCTTCATATAATATTGCGCCGTTTTGCGCAGTTCCTCATCTACGCTAAGAGGCGGCTTCCAGTCCAGCAGATCACACGTCTTGGAAATATCTACCTGCAACGAGCCACATAGTCTCCGCGCCATCGCTTGCTTGCCGAACAGCCTCGCGCCCCACTCTAATAATAAAGCCGGCACTGGCATCAACCTTGCTTTTTTACCTAAGGCTGCGGCCATACGCTTTAATAATTCCGGAGTAGAAAGATCCTCGCCGTCACCCGCTAAAAAAATTTGATTAGCCGCGGCCGGATGATGAATGCAGGTTACGATTAAATCGACCAGGTTATCCAGTGCGACCAGACTGCGCTGGTTATGAATAGCACCCAGGGGTAAAGGAATGCCTTTATCCAACCAGTGCATCATACTCTGGAAATTAGCCTTCACGCCCGGCCCATAGATCAGGGGCGGACGAATGACCACCACTTCCATTCCAGTTTCACTGGCTAACTTACGTAAGGCATCTTCGGCTTCGCGCTTGGAAATACCGTAAGGATCAACCGGGGCGGGCTGATCTTCAGCTGTATAGGGTTGCCCCAAAAAAGTGCCTTCACCGTTCACCTTAATCGAACTGATAAAAAGGAATCGCTGTACACCTGCGTCAACAGCCTGCTGGGCAAGATTCAAGGTACCTTCAACATTGACCCTGCGAAACTCTGCCAAAGCATCAATAGCAGTGTCTTTCATTACATGCACACGGGCGGCAAGATGAATAACTACGTTGACACCTGGCAACGCAGGTGTCCAATCCGTTTCCCCATCTATTGAACAAACTGACAGAGTTTCAATATTTTCGACTTGTAAATTTGCTGAACGCGTCACTGCACGTAAAGTTTGCCCTTGCCTGTCTAATTCAACACAGAGCGATTTGCCTACAAAACCATTGGCTCCCGTCACGAGAATACTCATGCCAAGCTAACCATAGTTCTCAGTTAAATAATCATATGATATATGCAAGGAGAACTCTTTAATGAAGGGTAATAACAGAACAGACACAGTCATATAAAAAAACCAGTTTTAATAAACGTCAATCAGGTAAATTACTGAAAGGAACTTATATCTCCAATATTGACATATGCATGAGTAATTACTAAAAATAGAGCGGCTAACTCCCTTTGGCTCAATGAATGAAGTCATTTTATAGGCCGTCGGAAACAAAAAATGCCAGCAATAACCTGCAGCGTTTCATCCAATATTAAACAATCAAGCGATAAATCATGGCAATGTTTATTGTGACGTCATGCACTAGATTATCAATTATACTTCGCGCGGACACAATTGTGGTTTTTTGATCGCTTCTTTTATTCGATAGCCGCGTTCCCGAAACAGTTACAAAGTCCACTACACTATTCAGTAAGTCCAGTTGGTAGCCGGTTCTGAGCAGAACCTTCTTTGTTCGCGGCTGCATGACCGCGCCACCCACCCAGTCAGCCGCTATTCCCTCATGCGAATAACTTACAAATAATGATCCGGCGATCCGCCATCAAGCACGAAAACTGCAACAGGGGTTTCGTGCTGAAAATTTGAAGTCAGCGCATCATCCAGAAATCGTCCCTGGTTGATTCAGTGGACAGCAATTTTTACCAATGGCTTTGTCATACCTTGGCTGTGTTCCTTTATTTTTTGCAACCCAGCCGGGATTCAAGCCGGGCAATCTGTGCATCAACCATTTTGCCGACCATCTGCTCGAAACTGATAGTCGGCGCCCAGTTCAGGATTGTGCGTGCTTTTGATGCATCAGCGAGAGTCTGCCCGGTTTCCATAGGGCGAACCAACCCAGGATCACTTATCACATGATCTTGCCAATCAAGACCAACACGGTTATACGCCACCTGACATAGCTGTCGCAGAGAATGTAACTCTCCCGTGCCCACCACAAAATCGTCTGGCTGTTCTTGTTGGAGCATCAACCACATGGCTCGAACAAAATCAATAGCGTGACCCCAATCACGAGCAATATCCAGATTGCCAAGCGCGAGCCGGCCTCCGGCAACGATGGGGTGTCCACGTTCGTTCAAATCCAGCGACTCTCTAATACCCAAAGTCGCACAGGCCGCGCCGTAGGCAATCTTTTGGGTAACAAAATGGAGCGGACGACGCTCGCTTTCGTGGTTGAACAAAATCCCACTGGAAATAAACATACCATAGCTCTCACGGTAAATCCGTACCATGCTATGGGCGTAGACCTTGGCCGCAGCATAAGGGTTGGCAGGTTTGAAAGGTGTCTCTTCATTTTGCGTAGTACACTTTGCCTGACCAAACATTTCCGAAGACGAGGCGTGATAAACCCGTGCGTGAGGGCAGGTATGCCGCACTGCTTCAAACAGCCGGATGGCTCCCATGCCGTTGATCATGAGCGTTTCCGGCGCCCGCACCCATGACTCGCCAGGGCGAGACTGGGAGGCTAAGTTATAAATCTCATCGGGCTTGCTATCCTGAATGGCCGACACAATGTCAACCCCTTCTGACATTTCACCAAACAAAATCTCTACCTGACCTGACAAATGGCTGGCATTATTCTGTCGATACCAGCTTTCTTGCCGTGCCAACCCGAAAACCCGGTATCCCTTTTCAAGCAACAATTCCGCAAGAAACGAACCATCCTGACCTGTAATGCCCGTAATCAAAGCTCTCTTCATGTCACCAACCGTTGTTTTGAAGAAGCCCACGCCTCTTTGTAAAGCTGCAGCAAAACTGCTACGCTAAGCTTCCAGTCAACCCGCACGACCCGCCCTCCGCTAGTGCAACGGCATTTAAATGATCTCTTACTAACCAGTTCGCCGCCAATAGCAATCGTTCGTCATTCGTCCAGAATTCGATACAACCGTGCTGGATGGTTGCCGCCAAATGGAGTATGGGGTTTTTATTTTGTGGCATGCTCGCAACGCAATCGCCTGATTAAATTCGGCATATCCGATTGGCAGCCAACTCTGCCCGGCCCAAAAACTTGTTATCCGCTATTAACATGATGTCGCGATTGATAGCCGGTTTAACTCATGTTTCTAGTCGAACCAGCGACGATAGGGATAAAATAGCATCGGTATTAGTGGTCATATGCTTCCGAATCTGTTCGCTAAAAAGAAAACTATTTGTGACATTACATCCGTCAAATTGGTATCATGCTATCACATAACTTCCTGATTATCCTACCTCATATCTATCGATTTGTCAGTGATTTCAGCGGTCATCCAACCGGGAAAATCCAAGGCCCAATAATCTCTCATCATCACTCAAACTTAACTGTTTTAGCAATTGATTTATGGGCGGAATAATTTCAATGGTATTGGTCTTTCCATCTGTCTTGAACTCAAAGGACCCTGGCGCGGATGATTCTTATGCATTTCTTCTAAAGTTTGAATTTCTTCGGGTGGTAGTGGGTTGACAGTCAGCATGGCATGGAATATAAGGTACATTCGAAATGTTAGGATGATAACTTACCGGCAATCGTGTTATTTGGCTTAAGCACGGTTGATTAAGCCTGGATAGTGGCCCCGATTTGGTTGTGGAAGACTACTTCGAGGGCGCTCCATTGAAAAAATAGATAGTCGCTCCGTGAAAACCGAATATCGTTCGGGCCAAAAAAGAAGTTCGTTTCATTGTCTTACTTATAATTTTAATTAAAGGGAAGTATGAATACAAAACCATCCACTTCAATTAGTGAATTAGTTTTCGGTGAATTACAGGTTTTTCAGATTGCGCCCAAACATCTAACTGAAATCAATAGTTGGTGCGGGCACATTCCTTTTGCATTTTGGTTGGTAAAGAAGTTAGAGCCATCTGTTTTCGTTGAACTCGGGGTTCAGAAAGGGGATTCCTACAGTACATTCTGTCAGGCTGTTCAGTTATTTTCGCTTAATACGGCATGCTACGGAGTTGATACTTGGAAAGGGGAAGACCAGGCTGTCCTCTACGAGGAAGCCATTTACCAAGATTATTCAAGTTATCACGATGATCAGTATGCAAGTTTTTCTCGGCTTATTCGTACAACATTTGACGATGCACTAAGCTATTTCGCGGATGGCAGTGTGGACTTGCTCCACATTAATGGCCAGCACGTTTATGAAGATGTAAAACGCAATTTTGAATTTTGGCTTCCAAAGTTGAGTGCCCAGGCTGTCGTTTTATTCCATGACATCAATGTTCGGGAAAGAGAGAATGGTACCTGGAAACTTTTCCACGAGCTATCGCAGCAGAATTTGGGACGTACATTCTCTTTCTTACATAGTCATGGCCTTGGGGTACTGATAGTGGGTGATAACGTACCCGATATTCTTCAGCGTTTGTGCCATCTGAAAGATGAAGATGCCGCGTATGTCCGACTTGCCTTTTCCACACTTGGAAGATTTGTTAAAGCACAAGCAACCGAATCAACGTTAAGGTCAAAACTGGAAGAACTGGATTCTACCAATAAGCAGATGGTTACTGAACGGCGTAAAACAGAGATTGAATCCTATAAGCATGAAATTCAACTTGCCTCTGCTTTGCAGGAAAGAGATCGGCAGATCGAAGAATTCCATAGACAGCTCGAAGAGGCCCATAGTGCTTTGCAGGAAAGGGATCGGCAGATCGAAGAAATTCATCATGTAAATCAAATGCTCACACGATCGCTCTCAATGCGGCTTACAAAGCCATTGCGTAGCTTAAACAATCTTGTTCGACGCTTGCGACAAATAGTGGCATTAGCAATATGCAAATAAAATCCGCGAATCTCGCGTCAGCCTCTCGTTGGTACAGCGAAGATTCACCCAAAGTCTCTATCGTTATATTGAATTTTAATAAGGTTCACCTGACTATTGAATGCTTGAAAAGTATATGGGAGTACACCTGTGGGTATTACTACGAGGTCATAGTAGTTGACAATGGAAGTCAACCTGATGACTTCCAGGTTCTTTCCGGGTTCGACGGGGCCTATAAACTTGTGCGCCTCGACGTGAATCGCTACTTTGGAGAGGGAAACAACATTGGTGCCGAATTGGCAAAGGGGGAGTTTCTTCTTTTTATGAACAATGATGTGGTAGTAACGCCGAACTGGCTGCCACCGTTGATGGAGGCATTTCACGAACACTCGGATTGTGGTGTAGCCGGGTCAAAATTTGTCTATCCTAATGGGCTTCTTCAGGAAGCCGGAGCTTTGTTGGATGAAGAGGGCGTCTCGGTTCAGATCGGAAAATTCCAGGATCCAGAGACCCCCCGGTTTAATCGCGGGCGCGTGGTCGATTACGTTTCGGCGGCTACTGTGCTACTACCGAAGAATACCTTTGAGAAGGTACTCGGCTTTAATTTTATGTACGAACCAGCCTATTACGAGGATGTTGATTTGTGCCTTAAGGTCGGCCAACTCGGTCTAAAGACCTATTATGTTCCAGAGTCTTGTGTCGTTCATCATGAGAATGCCACTACAGCCGATTCTAAAAATCGCTTGCTGCTGAACAACGTCGTCGCTGTAAACCGTGAAAAATTTGTAAGACGCTGGGGAGATTATTTGAAGTCGGGGCGGCATCATGACGCAATGCCCACTTCAACTCTTGTTATTCGGGCCGAGCTTCCTGGTGAAAAGCCAACAGCAGCTTTTTTTACGCCTTACAACATCGCCCCGGGTGAAGGAGAAAAATATATATTAGCCACTGCGGAATTATTGCTTCATAAGGGTTACCAAGTATGGCTGGTAACGCCCGAGAAATTCTCTTACCTCCGCATTACCAAAATTGCTGAAATTCTAGGGCTTAATCTCCAGGGGCTGGGTATAACCACGCTTAAAGTAGCAGAGGCGATGCCGCGTTTCGATATCTTTGTTGCCTTGGGTAACGAAGTGGTTGCACCGGTCAAGGCATTGGGAAAAAGAAATTTTTATTGTTGCCAGTTCCCCTTCCCGTGTATACAGGAAGAAATCAATCAGCGAAGGCGTTGGATGACCGAGTATGAGGCTTTCATTGTTTATTCAGACTTTGTTAAAAATCATGCAATCGAACAGATTAGGCGATACAGTTTACCGGACTCGACAATACATATCGTGTATCCGCCCGTTGATGTTGCGCATGTTTATGTAAGCACCTCGCGTAGCGGGATTATTTCGGTCGGCGGCTTTTTTACTGGTGATCACTGCAAACAGCAGGGCGCACTCATTCGTGCCTTCAGAAGACTTTACGAGTCAGGTGTCAAATCGGAACTTCACTTGGTTTGCAAACTACACCCAGATCCTCAGCATCGAGAGTATTTTGTTGAATGTCAGCGGCTGTCGCAGGGGCTACCAGTCCATTTTCATGTGGATATATCACCAAATACATTGGCAAGGCTTTATGCGAGCTCAAGCGTCTATTGGCACGGAGCAGGCTATGGCGTAGATATAACATTAGAACCCGAGAAGTGTGAATACTTTGGCATCAGCATTGTCGAGGCCATGTCTGCCGGGGTAATCCCTTTAGTCGTCAATAACGGCGGCCCAGCTAACATTGTTCAGGATAGCTGGAATGGGTACTGTTACGACACTGAAGACAGACTTATTGAGCTCACACGAGAGATTCTTCAGCAACCAGAACCGGGTCTATCAGAAATGAGGGAGCGTGCGCGAAACCGTGCTGGGGATTTCTCAAAGGAATCTTTCGTCGTATGTTGGCTAAACTTGTTGAAATAAGACATTTTAAGGCGAGGCTGTTCATTGAGATCATGAATTATGCCCGGCTTTTCTTCATGTTTTCAAAATATCAATTTACCACAAATCATATCGTTAGATACTAAATAAGGCGCCAATCTGACATAAAAACTTTGTTGCCTTTCAAAACAAGATATAATTTAAACCTATATTTGAGTTATTTTACTTTCCAAACGCTCAGGATTGTGAGCCTTATATTTATGAACTTGACATTTTAATAGTCGAGAATATCAATTTAAGGCGGAGCATTTAGCCGTTCTCGCTGAGGTTGTTGAAGGGTGCGCTGTCAAGCCGATCATGGTTCGACAAACTCACCACGCCTGATTTACTTTATTTTGTCCCACCTTAAAATGGGTAGCGGCAGCCGAGTAGAGCTTGCTGCGAGTGTATTTTCGAAGTTGGGGATTATCGATACTTAACTCAATATTCGTAGCGTGCTTTTTTAACCTAGTGGCTTGGAAATTATTTATCTCAGCAAATATGTTTTATCTATAATAAAGTGCTACAAGCCAAATCATTGATAAATTAGAGTATCACGCATGAACCACGCCACAACAGCAATAAATCCTCACGCCCCCCTACCCACATCTCTTGCGGCACTTTTTAAGAGCCTCT
>JBBQCU010000164.1:0-7564 GCA_038319065.1 Methylococcales bacterium | reverse complement strand
TTTTGGATGCAGAAACTGGCTTTTTTAGCGCGTTTCGAACTCGACGAATGTAGCTTTCAAGTGAAGTATCGCGTTGACCATAAAACCGTAAATCACCGCCTTCACAAAAAACCGATAAGCGGATTGCATTACGAACAATGTCATAACGATCACCAATTGCTTCCGTCATCCAATGGCGACTCCCAACTTCGCGTCGAGAATACGGATTAATCGTTGTTAAATTGTTGTCTCCGTGTAGTTCCAACAAAATAAAGCGATCCACATAAAAACTTGAATCAGGAAGTGCGTTTTTTAACGCATCGCAAGAAAAACAAATTGCGACATGTTTGTATGAAATAGTGTGTGACATAGCGACTCCTAAAATTAAAAAATACGCGGAGTCATTCCCTGCGGGAAAAAACACCGCGAGGGTAAATAAAGGCGCTATTCCCAGGGGAAATAAACGCCTTAATGGTTAGTGGTTATGAAAGCAAAATCTCAACGATTCCTTTAGCGTTGCCATCAAAATCCCCATTCTTTAAGTTTTTCAAGAATGTCATTGGGAACCTGTAGCCATGATCGAATCGGCTGAAAATCATCCGAATCAAGGATCATGGCAATCGTATAGCGTTTGTCGTCATACATGGCGCCCCAGTTTTCAACGGTTTCCTTATGAATAACGACATCTTGCAGGCCTTTCCGAGAGACAAAGATACTCGGTCCTTTTCGAATCATAAACGGGCCAATTTTTTTGACCAATATTTGATTAATCAACATGGCAGTCTCCAAATGCTTCAGGAAGAAATGCCCATTGGTCAACATCACGAAAAGGCAAATAGTGACAAGCACCGGCAGACGTAGCTAACCAGGAATTATCATATTTCAATGAAAGAATCCTAAGTCGAGCTCCTAAAACAAAATCTGACATTTTGCATAAAACAGGCTTGTCGATAGGCGGAAATTCAATCGATAGATCCTTAAAACTGATTGTAAATTCCGAACAGAATTCGGGAGATTTAATAATTTCCGCATCATTGATTCGACCTTCATTAGAACTCGGCCAAGAAACAGTTTCGCAGCTATGTAAAATTAACGGCAAGAAGTCGTTGTGAATCGGTGAAATGTCGTCAACTGAGTCCGCATCATCAAAATCATCGAAATCAATAATGACGACATCAACACCTTGTTCAGCAAAGGCAGATGCAATACCGCCGCTAACTGTGATTAAAACTTTCTTATTCATAATATCTCTCCAAAAAATAAAATATAGAGAAATGCCGTTTTCCCATGAGGAAAATGAAACATTTCCCTCGGTGGGTTAAAAGTTATTTAAAAAAGGCTAACCTAAATAAAATAGCCGGGAGTAAGTTGCCAGATAAAAGCAACTGGCAAAAAAACCTTTGATCGTTACTGGTAACGATTGAGGCGCTTTTTTATAAGGCTCACTTTTTGATAGCTGAACAACACGCCAAACATTTCCGTGTGAATTTGGGTAAATCCTCAGAAAATCATCAGCCGTAATTTCAACAGCATCACCAGTACCACTCTTGTGAGAGTAGAAACCATGACATTCATGGCCCAAATAGCGACTGGTTGAAAAGCCATTCAATGACAGCATAAGCTCCAAGTTATGATCCTTTGCGAGATCAATTACTTTTGAGCTGGTAATGAATTCATCTTTCGATGAAAGATCATCGGATGCGGATTCAATGTGAATTTCAGGTTCTGATTCAGATTCGGGTTCAGGTTCAGGTTTAATCAACGCAGGTGTAATGTCCCATCCTAAGTGGACTAGGGCATTACAAACTGCATCTTCAAGATCGTGACCAGTCACATTAAAAGGGTCGACTGATCCTTTTTTATTAGCGACGGTCCAGGTTATGTTTTTTGCACTCATAGGTATCTCCAAAAAAGAAGAGAGACGCCGTTTTCCCATGAGGAAAATGAAATCTCCCTCAGTGGGTTAAAATTTAGGTATGAAATTAATTAGAAATGGGGTCTACGATCTCACGAGCATGAAGACACCAAATTTTCCCGAGAGAATCAGGATAAGTATCCAAAAAGTCTTCGGCATTAATTTCACGAGTAATACCATCCATGGCTTCGTGAAGGTATTCGCCGCCAGGAATTGAGGTCAAATAATGCATAAACCGAATTCCAGCTGAAAATAATGACAGCTTAAGGTCATGATCTTTTGCAAGCCCAATGACCTCTGTGCTTGTCAAACAAGAATCCTCTGTTCGAAAAACCAGAGAATTGCGCTGTATTGGTAAAACATCCCAACCAATAGCATGCAAGGCATCCCGTAAAGCATCGTTAAGACTAGATGCAGTGACTTCAAAAGGATCACAGCCGTTTTCGCTTATTACTTTCCAGGTTGATTCCTTATGGCGGTCTTTATCATCCTGTTCGGATGATAAGGCGACCGCAACATTAGGCATTGCTTTACTCGCAAAATCACGAGCTTCATCAAGTTGACCAGCAAGCAAAGCCTGGCAAGCTTTAAAGGCAAATTCCTTTTGCATGATTGCTTTGACAGAAGCATCGGGTTCCGGGAACTCGGGTACTTCTTGTGCGATATAAACCAAGGTTTCACCCTCGACTTCTTCATAGTCGTCGAAGAGCAATGGCATTTCTTGAGTGTTATCCCAAATTACACCGGCATCAAAAGCATCACTTGCCAATTTCTTGGCAGTTTTAGCATCAAGTGCAGTGATACCGACAACAACACGGTGGGTGTAATCGATTTCATAGGAAACAGCAAATTTATGAGTAGTCATGGTATTTCTCCAATTAAAAAATAAAATTGGGGAAAACACAGTCCCATAGGGGAAGTGTTTCCCCTGTAGGGTTAGGATTAATGAAGTTTTTTGCGGTGAATCGAATTGAAACGATTCAAAACGGTTTCCTTCATTTCGTCTGGATCGAGGCCAGACAATAGGCAACAATTGTTGAAACTAAATGGATTCGCACTATTAGCGCTAATGATCCATTTGTAAATTTCAGAAATTGTTTTAGGTGAAGACCTGCCATCAAACAAATTCCGGATGGAATCTTCGATAAGACAATCGCAAATAAGCAATATCTCTTCGTCGGTCCAAGTCGGAAGAATTTCTTCAACGGCGGCTTCGATGATTTTTAGCCAAAGCCAATCATCATCTACCCAGTCAAGATTGACTCTGCGATCGACACCTTTTTTAAAGTAATGTTTTCGCATTCGCATAAGTGCCTCCAAAAAAATGGGAAACACATGCGCCCAAACGGGGACAGTGTTCCCCGGTGGGTAAAAGGTAATAGTGAGCTTTAGTTCTAAAAATTCAAAACCAAAAATCACCGTCATAGGTCGAAGACATGATAGCGTCCATAGAAAATGGAACTTGTGCCTTATCTTCGGCCTTAAGCGTAATGCGCGATCTCTCGGACGAATCTTTGCGGAAAGTTTCCAAAAAAACCGGATCAACATCGGGATGCAAGGCGAGTAATGCAGCCTTGTAATCAATAGCGCCCTGTTGAGAATAGCGGCTGATCCGAAGACCTGCGCTTTCTGCTTGGGCAAAATCACCGATTAAATTAAGAAATTCTTTACCAAGATCGGCCTGCTCTTTTTGAAGCGGCTCAAGCTTAGTTTTAAATTCCTCAACCATTTCCTCAATCGCATGGTAATTCGCGGCAAGCGCGTTCCATTTATCAAGGTCTTGACCGGATGGAATAAAAATATCGCGTTCCGGATTAATAACGGGCGGCTTATTTTTACTAAGACAATCAACAAATTTTCGAGCTTCGAAAACAAGATTATTGATAACAGCATTATCCCGCTGGATCAGAAAATCCAAAGGCGGCTCTCTATGATTGAAGTAGAGCGACAAATAACCTTTGTCGGTACCGGCAACCAATATTTGATGCTGAACCTGGTAGTAATAGCGCTTGTAAACCTTAGATTCGATGCCATTCTGTTGAGCATCCCGAAAATTAATTTCCATCGGGACTTTTAATTCAACAGGAATGCCGTCATCGTTAATGCCATCAAAAGAGGCTCTAAGAAATGGAAAGTCTTCGGATTCGGCACATAACGGTAAAACAAGCGTGTTATGGCGATCTTCAAACGATTTTCGAGCGGTTGCTTCAAGCCTGATTCCTCTTTGAACAAACGGATTTGCATCAAGATTATCAGGAATGGTAATGCCCTTTTTCTCCGTAAACAGCCGATAGATCGTCTTTAGCGGACACTGTCCAAGAACAACAATCGCTTCGGATGCTGAAACACCGGTAGAACGCCACTTGTGCCATTCGGGTGTCCGTTGCTGGAGACTAATGATTTTCATAATGGCTCCAAAAATGAAGGGCATCATGAATTCCCGGATGGGCATTTATGATGCCCAGGAGGGTGAAGTGGTTAAACGAGGCTATTTAAGAATGGAATCGAAAATAGCGAGACAGGTTGCCTTGCCTAAAACAGACGCAATAAAAGTCATTGCGACCAGGAAGTAACCAGCAATAGTTAATAAAAAGTCTTGCATGATACGTCTCCAAAAAATGAAGGGCATCATGAATCCCCTGTGGGCATCAATGACGCCCAGGAGGGTGAAGGGTTTTAACTACGAAAGACTTTGTTTGGCATCATTCAATGCCTCTTTCGCTTTGTTATTGACAGGAGGTTTAGCATCTTCAGGTTTTTGATCGTCCTGATGAGTTGTGGTAGCTGTTTTAGCAGCAGGGCCGTTGACATCATTAGATTTATTTCCTGGAAGTAAAGAAGCTTCGGCAAGCGCCTTAGCTTTATTGATTTCATCCTTCAAGAAAAACAAGTTGAAATCCGAGAAGTTTTCGCCGGCATATTCCAGCGCGGCTTGCCAGGCTCCAGCTTTTTGAGCACGAGAAATGAGCTTTTCAGCCATTCTTTTAGCTTCAAGACTAGGTTCTGGATTAATCACACTTGGATCGGTAATAACGGTAGCTTGACCTTCGATAATACGTTCAGCTTCATCCTGGTCGAAAATACCGGTGAAACCAAAGGCAATACGCGAGCACTGTATTAAGGACTTGTGACGCAGCATACGCTTGGTATGTGATTGCCACGGGCCATTTACAACGTAGGGTTTTCCATCTTTGCCATTACCATTGAATGGAGGTCGATAAGTTTCGTCAAGGAATTCCTTGATACGAACTGGATGCCCTCTGCCTTTACGATAAATCACGCACTCAATAGATGAGGAGCAAGGTTTAGCGCCAGGCAAATCAGTAACCAAATCGTCGCTGTAGACAAATTCCAAACCATCCATATCGGGATGCTGATTAATGATACGAGACCATCCATCAACAGATACGACAGGAACAATGCCATTTTGCTTATCGGGATAAGCAAAAATTTCCTTGGTGAAAGGATTGAGGCCGTATTGGTCGGCAACGATCAATAACGCACTCATTTGCGCGTCGGTTACAACACCTTCTTTTAACTTGAAAGCGGTAGCTTTCAAAGTTGTGATCAATTCTTGTTCGTCCGGGAAATTGAATTTGTCGGCGAATTTTTTGATCAGCGAGTTTTTAGTAACAGTAGTCATGATGTACTCCAAAAAATATAAATATAAAAGGGACACCATGAGTCCCAAAGGACAAATAGCGTCCCAAGGGGAAAGTTAAGAATTTTAGCGAAGCTCAATACGGAGCAACGCCGTGGTTAGTCAAAAAAGCAGACGATAAGGTGACCTCTAGAACGGAATATCGTCATCAAAATCGTCATCAAAAGAAGCATAAGTCGGAGCGGATTGAGCACCGTTAGTTAATGGCTTTGATGACTTATATGAAGCAGAATTTTGAGCAGAAGAAGCTGAGGATGATCCAGAAGATCCTCCATTGCTACTACCCAACATTTTCAGGTTGTCAGCATGAATCTCAGTGGTGAAATGATCAACACCATCTTTATTCCACTTACGTGTACGAATGGGTCCTTCAAGCATAACCAAAGCGCCTTTTTTTAGATAATCACGCGCAATTTCTGCGAGTGCTCCAAAAAGAATGACGCGATGCCATTCTGTACGCTGCTTCTTTTCACCTGAAACTTTATCTTTCCAGGAATCAGTAGTTGCAATCGCCAAGTTGGCAACAGCTTTGCCTTCACCGGTAAAGCGAACTTCTGGGTCACGTCCTAAACGGCCGATTAATTGCGAACGATTAAACATGGTAAATCTCCTAAATATAGAAAAAATAAAAAAAGGAGATCATCGCCCAATGGGAAATGATCTCCCAGAGGGTTAATTCGAAGTTAAATCAACTTCGATTTTTTAAAGTAGAGAAAACACACGTTTCCCATAGGGAAAAATGATTTTCCCCTGTGGGTTAAAAATTAAAAAATAAACAACGGCAAGGCCGCTTAAATCATCACGCCGTAGCGCTTCATTGATCCCGCATTTAAAGTGCTGGAATAGCACTGCATTTGAGTTCTCTTAGAGAACTACAAAAATCAGATATAGCCTATCATAAAAAATCACGTTGTGTCCTATCGAAAGAGGCCCTAAAACGAGTGTCTTTCGACCCGATGCAACGCATTTTATGGGTATATTATAGGGATCAGTTGAAAACTGACTGATTACGTCTATGACCTCCCAAAAAAGAATTATTGATGTTTTGCCACCCCCTAAACCCGACGCTTTCAAATCTATACAAACAGATTTGTTCCAAAGTTTTTTGGTTAATAATGAGGCCCAAAAACAGCCATTGTCCAATACGATTGAGCTATGGGATTGCATACCAAAATATTCGGTGTCGCAAGTAGAGCAGAACAAGCTGCGTACCAAAGAAGGTCTTTTACCATTGCAGCGGAAAGACTTAACGTTTAGAGGATGCAATTACAGTATTTTTATTTCGCCAGCTCTCTTGGTGGACGAAAAAGGTAAGGCTTACTATCCTTCGGCAAACGAGGAATTGGTTGAGGATGCGCTTCGAAAAATTTCGACCCTGCAAAATCAATGCTTCTTTGACGAAAATGAAGCCCACTGCGGTGTTACGTTTACCCTGCACCAACTCCGGATAGAGCTTAAAAAGCAGGGGCATTCCCGATCATATCAAGAGGTAGTCAAATCGCTCTATATCCTGGCGGGAGCCGATATCGAAATTCGTTCAAAAAATGGACAAGGGGTTTCAGTTGAAAAATTCATGTCTCTTGCAGGATTTTCGAAAGATGCCAGACTGAATAATCCAGAATCGAAATGGGTGGCCTATTTTCATCCCCTGGTCCGCAGGGCAATAAGTAGCATTGGATATCGACAATACGATTACCAACAAATGATGCATTTAAAAACGCACTTGGCTCGTTGGCTATACAAACGTCTATCTCATTATTGGACTAATGCCGGGATTATGTCACCGGTCACACTTTCCCTAGAAGAGATTCGTCAAGAAAGTGGATTGATTGAGCGATCTCGAACCAACAACGCGATCAAAGAACTGGAGGCGGTCTTTGAAGTCTTCCTGGAAATCAAGGTCTTTAAAAGGTTCAATCGCATTAAAGAAATTCGAGGAGCACGGAACAAAATTATCGATATTATTTATGAAGCATACCCACATGAAGACTTTATCAAAAGCGTCAAAA
>JBBQCU010000163.1:0-7571 GCA_038319065.1 Methylococcales bacterium | reverse complement strand
GATGATACATAAGCCGCAGGGCAGTTACCCGGCCAATTTGGCTGAAACCACTGCCGTAATTGCTGGATTGATTCAATTTAAACGGGCCCTCGATCATGATGATAATAGAGCTATAGTGAGTCATGGCGGTGATCTTAATCTTGGCGGTCTTGGCGGTTTAGATTTAAACAGCCTGGCGATTAAAGAAGATCAGTTTAAAGATTTGGCGGCTGATACAACAAAGGCCATCAAAAAAACAAAAATGATTGCCGAAAATAAGCCCAAAATAGTAGTAATAAATGATGAAATGTCCACTATTTTCAGAGCCTATGATATTCGCGGTATTGTTGGAAAAACGCTAACCAGCGAGAGGTTTTATGATATAGGCCGAGCACTGGGGACAGATGCCAAAGACCATGACTGCAAAGTTGTCGTGATGGGTCGCGACGCAAGAAGTTCAAGCCCTGTTTTAGCCGAAGCTTTAGCCCGGGGGATAGTTTCAACCGGGTGTAATGTCCTGGATATAGGGATGGTCCCTACCCCTATGCTTTATTTTGTCACACAGCATACCGAAGGCCGTTCGGGAGCGATGATTACCGGTAGCCATAATCCAGCTGACTATAATGGCCTGAAAATGATTATCAATGGTGAAACACTGGCTGATGAAAGAATTCAGCAAATCAGGCAGTGCATAGCCAGCCAACACTATATTGAAGGCGAAACCGGTACGATCGAGAGCAACGAGAGGTACACCAACGAATATATAGGTACTATTTCTGAAGATATTCACATCGCCCGCCCAATGCTGGTTGTGTTGGATTGCGGTAACGGTGCTGCCGGTGAACTCGGGCCGAGGTTGCTGCAAACATTGGGTTGTGAAGTTGTGGAATTGTACTGTGATGTCGATGGAACCTTCCCCAATCACCATCCGGACCCTGGCAAACCAGAGAATCTCTTCGAATTGATTGCGTCTGTTAAACATTACAAGGCTGACCTTGGAGTCGCTTTTGATGGTGATGGAGATGGTCTGGGTGTTGTTGATTCAAACGGCAACATCATTTGGCCCGACAGGCAAATGATGTTGTTTGCTAAAGATGTTCTGGCAAGAAGCCCCGGCTCCCAGATTATTTATGATGTAAAATGTACGCGACATTTAGCCGATCTGATTACAAAATACGGCGGTAAGCCGGTAATGTGGAAAACCGGTCATTCATTTATGAAAGCAAAGCTTAAAGAAACCGGTGCTGCACTAGCTGGCGAGATGAGCGGGCATATTTTCTTTAATGATCGCTGGTTTGGTTTTGATGATGCATTATATTCAGCCGCACGCTTGATCGAAATTCTTTCTAAAGATTCGCGGAGCAGTGCAGAAATTTTTGCTCAGTTTCCTGACAGTATTAACACCCCGGAATTGAATGTTGAGTTGGAAGAAGGAGAAAACTTTATGTTCATGGAAAGAATGTTTGCTGAAGCAAATTTTACAGATGGCAAAATCACCGCTATCGATGGAATGAGGATAGATTTTTCGAATGGGTGGGGACTGGTACGGGCATCAAATACAACACCATCACTGGTTATTCGTTTTGAGGCCGACTCCAAAGAGGTGCTGCTTAGCATTCAGGATCAATTCAGACGGTTAATGAAGAAAATAAAACCCGATATTGTGTTACCTTTTTAAGTATTATTCAAAAGCGGAAAGTCAGCAAATGATGCAAAATAGAACAGCTCACCAAATAGCCGATGTACTGATAGAAGCTTTGCCCTATATTCAACGCTTTAAGGGCAAAACCGTGGTAGTTAAATTTGGCGGTAATGCGATGGTAGACGAAGCGCTCAAGCACAGTTTTGCCCGTGATATAGTCTTGATGAAGCTGGTGGGCTTAAATCCGATTGTCATTCATGGTGGCGGCCCTCAAATTGGCCAATTGTTGACCAAGCTGGGAAAAACAACAGGCTTTATCGATGGTATGCGTATTACGGATAGCGAGACGATGGACGTAGTTGAAATGGTGCTGGGTGGACTGGTGAATAAGGAAATTGTTAATTTAATTAACAGGCATGGCGGTAAAGCAGTTGGCTTAACCGGAAAAGACGGTGATTTTATACGGGCTAAAAAAATCCACCTGAAAAAGTCGGCACCTGAAGCTAATGCTCCGGAAATAATAGATCTGGGTCATGTCGGTGAAGTGAGCAGCATAGACCCGGCTGTAGTTGATATGCTGGGACGCAGTGATTTTATTCCTGTTATTGCTCCCATTGGTGTTGGCGATGATGGCCGATCCTATAATATTAATGCCGATCTGGTAGCCGGTAAGATTGCTGAGGTGTTAAAAGCCGAAAAATTGATTTTGTTGACTAATACCGCCGGTATTCTGGATAAAGAGGGCAATCTACTGACAGGTTTGTCAATCAAGGACATTGATGATTTGATTGAAGATGGCACTATATCGGGCGGTATGATCCCTAAAACCCGTTGTGCAACTGATGCGCTAAAAGGGGGAGTAACTAGCGTTCATATTATCGACGGACGCGTGGAACATGCTGTGCTGCTAGAACTTTTTACCAATCAGGGTGTAGGCACATTATTGCTGAGAGCGTCGCGCGATAAAGCATCATTAATATAAGTTCTGAACGAAGATCGGATGTCTTTGACTTTTTGGCTGGCGCATAATTCTTTGCCGGCCAATGAGTCGTGGCAGCGGATGTCGAGAAAAAGCTGATATTCGTCATCGTTAATGGCAAGTTTCGATAACGACAGACTGATGTCTGAGTCCTTGGGCGGCGGGCGATTCATAATCAGTTTTTCGTTGTAAACATCGGCTTCAGTAGTGGAGTGGAAGTTAACAAAAATACGTCCAATCTCCCATGCCTTTTTGCATTGATGATCATTTTCACAGTAAAACAAGCCCAGCTCGTTCGCTTCTTTGATACTGGGTATTTTTGCCCTTGACGCCAGGTCTTTTGTAGATTGGGTCAGGAATAAAAAGCGCGCAATATCGGACTCATCTATTTTTTTGATTTGATTCTGTTTCTCAATGTGGCTACGAAGAACACTGCGTGTCTGTTCAATTTGGTTTTGGGTTAATTTTATCTCATCGAGCAGTTTCTTAGGGACTGTCTGTGCATTGCGCTCAAAAACTGCCGCCTCTTTTTGTTGATTTTTAATTTGTTCAGTAAAGCGATTTAAATTACCTTCAATTAAATTTTTTTGTTCATTCAGTGTTTCAGTTTTTGTTTGAAAAGCCAAGAGCATGTCTTCTTTAGAGCGGAACGTACTCAATAAAGCCTTGTCATGAATTTTTTGTTTAGCAATCAATTTTTCCTGTTGATTTCGGAGTTCCTCCAAGCGATTCTCTTGCTCCACTTGCTCTTTTGTTTTGGCCTTTTCTGTCACTTCAAGAACTCTACCGTTTTTGCTCAGAGAGGCCCGGCTGTGTTTAGCCTGTTCTGGTGGTATCTGGTCCGAGAAATAGGTCTCGCCATTTTCATTTACCCATCGGTACATTTTTTTTGCAAACACAGTTTGACTATCAACTAGGCAAATCAAGCAGGCTAAAAAAAGAGTGGTTCGAAAAATATTGCCTTGCATGGGATATTTAATAAATTTGTATCTATTTTCTGATTATAGGATATGAATAGAAGATATAAAAGCTTTTGCTTTACCTAATCAGCCGGACTTTTTGCCCATTTGCTGCGTTGTAAAAAGGGTTACATGCTTGGAAATCGCCTTACCCGACCAAACTGGCTAATTGATGCAGGGGCGGCAATAGAACCATTTTTGCCAATTGCAACAGTAACAGTGCAGCCAGGGGTGATAAATCTATGCCGCCTAAATCGGGGATAACTTTGCGACAGAGATCAAGTAAAGGTTCTGTCAGGGTAGCCAAAATTGAAGCCGCTGCATTAAAAGTCCCCGGATTCACCCAGCTAAGTATAGCTCTGGCGAATACTGCGAATATAAATACATTGATTAGTAAAGAGATCAATTGGGTAATTGATAAAATAGTCAATGCGCCGATGTTGATAGTGACGCCTTTCAATAGCAATATGGAGAAATCGGCTAGCATTTGCAAGGCGAGTACAAGAACCAGCGATGAGGTATCTATTTTCCCGATAGACGGCACAAACCGGCGCAGGATTCTTAAGGGTGGATGGGTTACCTTGACCAGAAACTGGGAAATAGGGTTGTAAAAGTCTGCGCCGCACCATTGCAGTAAAAAGCGTAGCAATACAGCCAGGATATACAGAGAAAACAGGGTGTCGATTAAAAAAATGATCGGGTCGGTCATGTAAGTAGAGCCCATCAGGTATTCTCCGATTGTTTGGACATTTCAATAGAACGGTCTCGTGCCGCGTTTAATGCTTTTGAAACCAGCCCGGTAAACCCGCCTTGCTCAAAAGTTTCTATGGCTCGTTGTGTGGTACCACCGGGTGAAGTGACCCGCTTACGTAATTGTTCGGGTGATTCAGACGATTCCAGCGCTATTTTAGCCGCACCTAATGCAGTTTGCTGAACTAATAGGCGGGCAGTCACTTCACTTAAACCCATTTCCAGAGCGGCTTTTTCCATTGCTTCCATGAGTAGAAAATAATACGCGGGACCACTGCCGGAAACGGCGGTAACTGCGTCTAACTCGCTTTCAACTTTAACCCAAAGTGCAATGCCAACGGAACGCATAATATTTTCGGCCAGGTTGCGTTGTTCAGCTGTTACCCTTGCATTGGCGTGTAGTGCGGTAGCCCCTGTCAGTACTAGCGCGGGCGTATTGGGCATACAGCGGACAATAGCGGTATCAGCGCCCAGCCACTGGCTCAGGCTGTGTTGGCTAATGCCTGCGGCAATAGATACGACCAGCGGTTTTTTTTGCTGGATTAAAGCGGCAGCGCTTTTTGCAACGGAACTTAGTACCTGTGGTTTAACGGCCAGGACAATGACATCAACTTCATTTATGACTGCATCATTGCTTGCCGAAGTATTAACATTAAGATTTTCCGCCAGAGCTTTCAGTGTATCCGGGTTGATATCAGATACCCAAAGATGCTGTGGAGAATGGCCGCTGGCAATCAATCCGCTAATCAGGCTTGATGCCATATTACCGCCGCCGATAAAACCAATTTTTTGTATTTTCATTTTTGCCATGTGTTGGTGATGTAAAAAGTATTTTACCCTATATGAGGGCAGTGCAATAAATCACAAGACTTTTCCTATAAAATGGGCTGCCAGGGCAATCTTTTTGGTAACTAATTGTCAGTCAAATCCGCGTCATCTGTGTGCTATTTTCTAAGGGCTGAGAAGAACTTATGATTGAAACGATTTATATAGAAGAAAATATTTTGCAACACCCGCGTGTTACCGAAATTGTGGCGCGCTTTCCGCAAGCCAGAAAAATTACCTGTGGACGATATGGCGAAGTTTTCAATCCAAAAGCACAAAATTTTCGACTGCAAAAGCAAAAACCGTCCTTGATACTGGCGGAAAAATATAAACATTTTGCCATGGCTGTACCTTCAGGTTACGGCATCGGGGCGAAAAGAAATTATTATTTTTCGCACATGCTCAATTGTTTGTACGATTGCAGGTACTGTTTTTTACAAGGTATGTATCAATCAGCCAACTATGTGCTGTTTGTCAATTATGAAGATTTTCAGAATGAAATAAGGCAATTGTGTGTGGATGCGCCGTTCGAGGATCTTCATTTTTTCTCCGGCTATGATTGCGACAGCCTTGCTTTGGAGCCGGTCACCGGATTTGCCGGGCAATTTTTACCTTTTTTTGAGAACATTCCCAATGCCTGGCTGGAATTAAGAACTAAAAGCACCCAGGTTAGAAGCTTGTTAAATCGCGAGCCCTTTTCCCGTTGTGTTGTAGCATTCAGTCTGAACCCTGATGAAATAGCCGCAAAAGTTGAGGATAAAGCACCCTCATTGCAGCGTCGTCTTGATGCGCTGTGTAAATTACAGGAACAGGGCTGGCAGATAGGATTACGTTTTGATCCAATGATTTATCAGACCGGCTACCAGCAACAGTACCGGCAATTATTTGAGCAGGTATTTTCGATCATTAACAGGGATCGACTGCATTCAGTCAGTCTTGGTGCATTCAGATTACCGGAAAAATTTTTCAAAAAAGTGCAAAAACTTTATCCGGATGAAAAACTGTTTGCCAGCCCCCTGGATAATCAGCATGGAATGATTTCTTATAAACAGGAACTGGAGCAGGAAATGATGGAATACTGCACTGAACAATTATTAACGTTTATTCCGGAAACTAAATTTTTCCCATGCAACCTGTGAAACGTACTGTTCTGGTGACTGGGGCCAGTTCAGGGATAGGCCGGGCCATCGCACAAAACCTATTGCAACAGGGACACACTGTTATAGGTGTGTCACGCGATTGCCGGAAGTTTACCCGGCAAATGGATAATTTCAGTTCTGTGCAACTGGATTTATGCCAGCTTAATGAATTGCCGCAAAAAATTCGTCAATTGCAGCACCTGTTCCCTGAAATTGATGCCGTGGTTTTTTCGGCAGGGATAGGCAGGTTTGGTTCAGTGGAAGAGTTTTCCTATCCACAAATCGAAACCTTGATGACAATAAACTTTACCAGTCAGGTCTTTTTAACCAAGGCTTTGCTGCCGGCTTTAAAACGCAAAGCAAACAGTGACTTAATCTTTATCGGTTCCGAGGCAGCGTTGAAAGGCAGTCGCAAAGGGGCGGTTTATTGTGCCAGCAAGTTTGCCTTGCGGGGATTTACGCAAGCATTACGTGAAGAGTGCAGTAACAGTAACGTGCGGGTTTGCCTGATTAATCCCGGCATGGTGAAAACTGCATTTTTTGAGCATCTGACTTTTGAGCCGGGTGACCATGAAAGCAACGCTATCTTACCTGAAGATGTGGCGGCAGCGGTATCCTATGTACTTTGTTCGCGGGTGCAGACGGTGATCGATGAAATCAATCTGAGTCCTTTAAACAAGGTTATGAAATTTAAAAAATTATAAATTAATAATGCTTTAGTTCTCTCTTGGGTGTGAGTAGAATACAATGTCTATTATTTAATTTTAAGATAGGAAAAAGATAATGAAAAAAATGAATCTAGCTGCTGTGTTATTGGGTTTGTCCTTATTTGGAAGCGCTGTTTATGCCGATGTTACCTTGCAATCTAAAGAAGAAGTACAAGGCACCTGGAAATTGCAATCCACCAAAAATTCTTTAAACGATAAGCAGTCTATCGATCGGGAAGATACCTGGGTATTTAAAGACGGCAAATTAACAATCTTACATATTCCTCGCGAAGGTACTTATTATGACCAACCACCTGTAGTTTACGAAGTAGAAGACGGTAAATTAAAAGTTGCAATCATAGGCAGTGGCCGGTTTGACCTGTTTACAGTAGTGGAAAAAGACGACAAGAACATGATTCTTAAAGGAAAATATGGTGGCTATTATTATTTTACTAAAAAATAATAAAGCTATTAGTGGCTAGCTATCGCCAATAATCGATTTTTAGTCATCCTTAAGCTCGACTACGATTTGATCATCATCAAATATTGATTACGGGTATTTCTAAACGCCCCACCTCGAACATAAATTGT
>JBBQCU010000162.1:0-7577 GCA_038319065.1 Methylococcales bacterium | reverse complement strand
GGTGGTGCATTCATAAACATCCATGATATTGGTAGTAGGCAACAAAATCTCACTTTGCCGCCATAGCGTAGTTACAGGGTCTTCTGTAAGCTTGATCAAGCTTGTGCTGGATGCGCAGTTGCTTAGGGCAAAGATAACACTGCCACCTGCAAATATATTGCGATAGGAGCCTACCTTAACGGCATCAAAAGCCAGTGGCACGGGTATAGTCCAGGAATCGGGCGTTAATTCGTTGCCGAGGGTATTTTTCAGGTAAAAAACATCGCCCTGATTATTCAGACCCCACACTATAACCTCAGTTGCGGTATTGTTGACATGCAGGCTTTGTATACCCTGTAAAAGCGAGTGCGTGAATACAGGTAGCGGCGTTGCCTGATCCGTTTGTTGACCGCTGGGCAGAAAATACAGCGAGCCTCCAGCAGCAATGAAAAGATCAGTAGCCCCCGAGCCATTGAAAGACAGAGCCATGCTGGTAGCTCCCGCTTCAGCGCCCGCTGGTAACAAAATTCTCGTGGGTGAGAGGGGCGTTGTTGAATTTTGGGCTGGCGTAAGAAATTCGTCGAAAAGAGGTATATACACCAGTTCGACTTTGTTACTTATTTCGCCCAGTGTGTACACGCCTTGTGGGTCTTGTGCACTTTTACGCCCCATTTGATTGTCAACGGAACCCGGCTTAAGACTGATTCCCAGAGCATGATGATTCCACGCGCATGTTGTCACATAAGTTTTCAATGGGTCAACAAAATAGCGCCGGATCGATTGGGGCGAGGAGCTTGGCAAAATATCGGCAACAATGAAGATTGAACTGGGTTCAGACCCGGAGGGGCGATATTGCGGTAGATAAATATTAACGATATTAAGTGCCGGTTCATTATAGACAACGTCATCGTAAGGCACGAGCTGCCAGGCGGGCGGGGCATCCCACCAGTTACTTTTTGAGTTGGCGGTATTTTCCAGGTTTAGGGCAACAACCAGTTGATCGGACTGATTAACCGTAACGACCAGGGCTATATCGACCACGTTCGTTATAAGATTTTGCGAGATCGAAAATGATTTTGCGATAATTTTAACGCCATTAAACTGGCTTGATAACACGCTACTAAAGTCAGTCAGCGTCCATCCCTGAACACTGCAGGGCGTTTCACTTGTGCAATAAAAAACGCCATCGCTGCTGATGGAAAAGAATAAAGCCAAACCCTGATCGGTTTGCAGCACTTCAAACTGATCACTGGGTGACATAACAACGGCGTGTTTCTGATTTTTCATCAGTTCTGAGGAGAATTCAAATTTCATTGGGCTGCTCCTGTAGCGGTGTGTCTGGATGGAAAGTTTGAGCGATAGACGGTGGCAGGAGCCGCATAGGTTATTGTAGCGACAAGGTCCTGATAGTCGGAAAACTGGATATATTTATCAAAGCTGAACGTATCGCCGCCCGGAAAAATGAAGTTTTGCGCTATTGATAAAGGTAGCGGCTTTAGGCTGGTGCTGGTAACGGCTGTAATGGCGGCTGCGATGCTGCTTCTGACGGCAACCACATCTTCAAAACCGACGTTATCCCAGAAAGAATCGTTTAGTTGGGCTGAATTGTCTTTCTTATTTGATGACTGGCTGGGCATGATTTGTCCCATATCATCAATATCAAGGGTATAGGTATCTGTAATGGTTACATCGACAAGATTCGGCGTTGTTTTCGACTGAAGTTCATCTTTAATATACAAATAAACCAGCAAATGCTGGGTAATTATTATGGTATTACCGACAAAATCCACCGATAGCGTAAAAGAAGGTGAGACTGTTATTTTTGAGAGCGAATCATAGTCCGAATCAGTGGCTGTACTACTGTAGGCATATTGCAGTACTGTTTGCCCTGAAGACGGCAAGGTGACAACGGGAGTCTGGTTGGGTGTTAACGTACAATTGAAGGTCACAGTACCCCCTCCCCTTCCCACTGTAGAAGTAACCTGAACCCAGGGCGACAGACAGTTGCCTGATACATAGGCATCAAGCTGAGTACGAATATAGTTCGTAAAGGTATTGCGATTGATACTGATAACACCATCGTAATCCTGGGCGGACTCGGCAGTCATCCAGTTCCAGGTAAAAGGAACAGGTGGGCGCGGCGCATCGTTGTTGGTCTCGCACAAATAACAAAGTGTCGTCAGGCCCGTTTGCCCAGGCGTGGGATCGGGTATCGGCTGACCATTATCTCCGACGATAGGGGAGACCATCATATTGATATTCGTCAGGCTAAGTGTCGATGGATCGGGCTTCCCCTGGGTAATAGTACAACCCAAAAGAGGCGCGCCTTTGGACTGCATGGTGCTGAAATAGATGCCGAGAAAATAATTAGATAAGCAATAATATAAAGAGGAGTGGGCAGCTACACCCGAAATTGTTGGCACGGTTTCAAGGGCGGCATTGTCCAGATCGAACAGCAATTGCTGAACGCTGAATGCGGTTGAGCCAAGATTGGCAATTTGCTTTTGCACGGCGGGCGGCAGTTTGTCATAGTCACTTTGTGCGGTTGCAAAAAGCCTAAGATCAACTTTTGAGGTAAATAGCCACGGATTGCCAAAGGGCTGCGAGACGTTCATCCAGCTAGCAGATGAATAGCCGCTGGCTGGCGTATATTGAACCACTGTGAATTCATGACACATGAGGTTGAAGGTAACCGCTGAGGTATCGTCACCGAGAATGACAATATCGGGAATTTTATAGAGCGGCATCGGCGGCAAGCCTATTTGTGCCTTAAATCCTGCCATGAAACGGGCATTGAACAGATTGGTAATTCTTGGATCGGTTACCGGCGTATCGCCCGGCACGGAAAAAGGATCGTTACCGTTAGCTTTTTTAACCAAAGTAGCATAATCAATTTCCACAGGGTTGCCATTTTCATCAGCCACATAGCAAACTGTCACTACCGGCTCCTCTAATGCGTTAAGAAAATGCTTCATGGTCAGATTAATACTGTTCTGAGTAACGGCTGTCACAAAATCGTAACCGTATTTGGTTGAAGACAGATTAGACTCACTCACTCCCGGATAAATACCCGCAACAGAAGACCATTCGGACCAGTTGCCAGTACCGGCTTCAGTCTCCTGGATACAATGCAGGTCAGTATCGGAACCACGGGCAAAAACGCTCAGACAATTGTCAGCGGTTGGTATAACTTCCAAATAAGGACTGATATTACCGTCTAAAGATGTCAAGGAGCCCCATGAACTCGAATCGTTGGCTTGAGTCTGGCCAATATGAAACAGCGTGTTATCAGCACCACAAACAAAAACTTCAAGACAACCATTGGCGTTTTTAGACACGACGGGTTTACCGGCGAGACTCCCGCCTAGCGATTGCCACCCTGACCATGAGGCATTGGGCGCTGTTTGATAAATATGCCAAAGGGAACCATCCGCTATTAGCGCAAAAACTTCAAGATGCCCGTCTGCATTAGCGGCCACGGCGATATTGTCCGTGATGGCTCCACCCAGGGGGGGCAAAGCATTCCCATGCGTCTTCTGAGTCCGTCGATGTCTGATAGTAATGATGCAAACTGCCATCAGAACCCGTGACGAAGACCTCTAAACGGCCGTCCTGATTAACAGCCGCGATGGGAGCGCTGATCATATTACCGCCTAAAGAGCTCCAGCCAGTCCATATGGGGTTTTGGTTATTCACAGAAGCTGTGGTCTGCGTGTTATACCACAAGGCATTATCCGTGCCTTTCACAAAAGCGGTCAGTTCACCGTTTCTGTTCTGGACAACGGCAGGCTTGCCAGTGAACGTTCCACCGACCCCAAACCAGCCGGAAAAGCTGCCGTTAATTGATACCTGTGTACTTTGGTATAAACTATTATCTTGATAACCGCCAACGAATAACTCGATAAGACCATTAAAGTTAATATAGGCAGCAAAGTTGCTGTTACATTGTCCACCTAATGAACCCCAGCCAGACCATTGCACTGATAAAGTCTGCGTGTTTGCATACAGGGCGAAACCAGGTCCAATTGCGAAAGCCACTAAAATTCCGTTTTGATTGCGGGCTATGGCAAACTCAGGACTATAAAAACTACCGTTCATATTGATTTCCTCATAACTAAAGTTTCGGGGCTCAAAAACAGATGATGTTTTTGATAAATAAGGGACAAAGCATCGAAAAAGAGTGCAGCGCCGGTGAGTTGAAGACCATGGCAAACCCCAAAAGGACGCTTTATGAATCGTGCCAGAAAAACCATGGATTTGCCAGCATTACCTATTGGCCTTCTGAAAGCAACCGAGGGTATTAATCGCTAACGGTTTGGCAAGATGATGCGGGGGTACAAAAGCCGCAATCCATGCACGTGTTGAGTATAGAAGAGGGTAGGCTTTCCATTAAACGCGGGACAAACCGGGCAGGTTTTGTAAACCAGCCAAGCCTGATTCCGGTACTGTCGCCACGCCTAAAGTTGGCCGGCCTATTTATCGGCTTTTAATAAATATGTCCATTCTTTCATGCGGGTAACAATTTGATCAAACAGGGAAAATGCCACTTCCACGCTGTAGCCCATCACTAAAGACAACATCACCAAGCTTAAATTAAAATCCTCCAGTTTAGTTGAATCATTATGAATAAAAATACCGCTAATAACGCCAAGCAAACCGCCAAGACAAATACGCATTATTATTTTACCCCTGGCACAGGGTAAAAAACTGTTATTGTCTAATTTAGCTAGAGTATCCCTGACAATATAGGATGTTGCGCCAACAATACCTAAAACCAAAGGCAAAAGATAATGTGCAATAAGGGCATAAAACAATGTGGCATAATTATCTTGAAAAATATTACAGGTTGTTAAATAAACCGCATTTTGCGCATTCTGCATGACTTCGTGACAGTTTTTTTCGGCAAATTGTACTTCTGAAATACCGGTTTTCTCAAGCAATGCAATAATAGGCCGATTTAAAACAATGATAATCCGTAATGAAGCGGCAAAGCGATTATTTAACAAAGTCATATTAAACTTTAAATCTTCAAGTTTAGCCTTACCGCCAGTTTCATTCCCTTGAGAATAAACTGTTTGCAAATCAGTAAGCAGTTTTTGCTGCGTTTGCCACTCGTTGGCAACATTGTGTGTATTGGTTATCGCTTTTGACAACGCAGAGCAATAACTCTGAATAAAAATATAAAACACGATTGATACTATCAGACAGAAAACAACTAGCCATATCTGCATAAGGCTTTTTTTCAATGCTTCAGAAGATGGCCGTTGTTTTTTCCAAAATTTAAAAAAATCTAAATCAGAATGGGCTGCTAAATTTAGGTTAGTTCGTGCATTGAGTTGATTAGCAATAGCCAGACTACAATCTGTTGCAGGGTTTATCTTCTGCGTAAGCTGCTTATAACCAGACCAGAGTATTACTTCATCCTGCACGCTATAACTCGCACTATCCTTTCTTAACACAGAGATAATCTCCTGTAAAAACTCAGTAGTAATTTCTATTTCTGGCGTTTTAACCGCATAAAGCATCAACCGTTCAACACTCTCCTTAGTGTTTTCAATTATTTTGGTACGATTCAAATCAGTGGTTTGATTGTTGTCAGTCATCTCATTAGAATTCGTGTTTGTTTGTGAGACAATGTTTTCGACTTCTTCTTGTGTCATTTTTCTCAGCTCTTCTTTGTTTCTTAGCCGGGTGCGCACCATGCACCTTCAATGTTCGATATGGAACGGGTTTGATTTATGCCAAAATCTGCTACTGTCGATTCTTGTTTTCCAATCGTGGAACCATGAAGCTCTGTGACACGATTTATGGTGCGCGACGCGGACACTACGATTAGGTAATTTTTTAGATTATGGGATAGATAATTGGGGACAGAGTAAAATAAAAACCCGCTGCTATCATTGAACGCTTGCAGGGCAAACAGGTTGCCAGCGCCAAAAGGTGAAGCTGCATATTCAGGCACTGGTAAAGTATCGGGCAATGATAACGCTCTCACCCTGGACGGTGAAATCAGCTCATCTTTTCAGGCGTCTAGCCTATGCCCCCTTGGGTATTGGTATATTCATAACTTGGCCCCACCGTCAACACGCCACCATTCGGATCCATAGTTTGCATCAACGCCACCGCCTCTATTTTCAGACTGTACATCAAGCCTATTGCTGTATCAATGTTGCCTGGATTGCCGTTGAAGCAATTATGCAAGGCGTTGAGCAAGCTGCTATAGCTATAAGCGAATTGTTCAATGCGGGTACGGGCTTGGGTGCCGGGCTCAAAGTCGGCGATTTTGCAGTTGGCCCGTAGGGGATAGACGCCTTTCGGGTCGAAGGGGATCGGTTCACCTGCATAGGCATAGCCGCCCTCGGGAAGAGCGATTAACTGCCGTCCAGCGGCGATTTCGGCAAACTTGTAGTAATGGGCAGGTGCGCCCGGCGATTCAAACGGCTTGGTACGGGTACCTTCGCCTTGAATGACTATAATGTCGATGGCGGACTGGGCCGATTTGACGTCGATGACCGGAAACAATTGGTCGGGAGGGAACCATGACAACACTTGCCGCTCCTTCCCTACCGTAAAAATTCCATCACCCAGTTCGCAGATCTTCAGCTTTAGGGCTTCGTAAAACTGGCCGATAGTGGCGTACTCTGGTTCCTCCTCAGCTTCCAACAACCGCCGTACCGGGATCGGGTCTTCCGGCTCTTCGATCATCATGAAAATGTTTTCGACTAGCGGCTTGGAAAAGGCTTCGATCCCGACGATGAAGTCAGCACCGCCGATTTGCATCGGCAAATTGCCCGGATAGCTTGGAATAAAGCAATGCGTGTTGATTTGCGGATGCCCGCCAATGGCGATCAGAATATTGGCGGAGATGGTCATATGCAACATTTCCTGCCTCACAATGGACTGGATCAACTGGCCTATTTCGACATTGAAACCCGGCTTGAGCGAGAACAGCGCTGTCAGGTAGGGAGGAATGGTACTGTGTTCCAATTCGACCGCCTTTTGCAGGTAGTAGTGTAATTGTGCGGGACTGGTGGCGGCTTGTACACCTCGCACATAGCTCTTGTCCAGTTTTATCATGACTTGCTCCCTTTATCCTGTTGATTTGCAGCAAACTGCAACAATATTTCGGTCTTGCCACCTCTTTGCATCGGTTCCAAATCCACTGGTACCTGTAGGGTCGTGGACAGCGGCTGCGGTGTCATTTTCAGCAAGCCCGCCTGACCCTTCAGCGGCAAACCAGCCTCGCCAGGACTGCGCATCCACTTCAGGATCATTTCTCGCTTATGGCCGGACAAATCGCGCGTGAACGGCATATAGTTGGGATTTTCGATGGGCAATGAAAATGCCAGTTCCAGAATTTTAAGATGCTTGACCACTGAATCATAGTCACCCAAATCGACTAAGTGCTTGCTCATGATCGGGTAGAGATTGCCATATTGCTCGAAGATCGGCTGAATATCCTGATACCAGGCCGGCTGCTCCGGCACCGCCGTTAAATTAAACGACAGCACACTGATGTAGTTCCAGAAATTGCCGATATAATCCTGTGGTTGACCGGTCAAACTGTAGCCGACTCCAAATAATTGGCCGTCGATATA
>JBBQCU010000161.1:0-7596 GCA_038319065.1 Methylococcales bacterium | reverse complement strand
AGAACATGGCAAAGACGGCCGGATTTATTAAAAAATAAGAAATTAAGTGCAGAGCAGGAATATCTGCTGGAACAATTTAAAAGTGAAGTTGAATAGGGTGTGGTAATGAGCAATATTATTGATGTATTGGAAAAAGAGCAGCTAAAACAGATTCCTGAATTTAATCCAGGTGATACGGTTGTTGTACAGGTTAAAGTAAAAGAAGGCGAGCGTGAGAGAATTCAGGCTTTTGAAGGCATTGTGATTGCAAAACGTAATCGCGGATTAAATTCTGCTTTTACTGTAAGAAAGATCTCTCACGGTACAGGTGTTGAGCGTGTTTTTCAAACTCACAGCCCTATCATTAGCGAGATTACTGTTAAGCGTCGCGGCGATGTCCGTCGTGCTAAATTGTATTACTTGCGTGATCTGACAGGTAAAGCGGCTCGTATTAAAGAAAAACTGTAATTGGTTTTGTTTGACGTAGTTAAAAAAGGCAGCTTATAGCTGCCTTTTTTACGTTTTGAGTTATTTCCTCAGCGGTGGAAAGCGCCTTAAAGGCGGCTCTAATTGCCGAGGATGACATCAGCCGCTTTTTCTCCTATCATGTAAATGGAACTCACGATAAAAAACCCGGGAATACGGGGGAAAACGGAAGCATCTACAACTCTGAGTCCTTTTATTCCACGTACTCTGAAATCCCCATCCAATACCGCCATCGGATCGTCATCACTGCCTATGGGACAGGTACACGAAGCATGATGCCCCCAGGCGTTATACCTGACATAATCACGCAGTTCCTCGTCAGTTTGAAGCGCGTTTCCAGGGTGTTCTTCTTCGTCAAGAATCCCTTGTTCGATAAGCGGCTTCGCCAAACTACGAACAAATTTTATACCTGCTACGACCGCATCGAGATCTTTGCCTTCCGAATCATTACCTTCTTCAAAGTAGCGAAAATTGATATAAGGCCGATCGCGTGGATCGGTTGATACCAGGCGTACTTCTCCGGCCTGGTTAATGGTATGTGCTTTAAGGACAGCCCAAGTGAGATAATTCAAGCCGTCCTTAATCAATTTTGAATAGCCGGGAAAATAACCCCTGAAGTTACCTAATACCGCAAAACAAAACAGATCGGGTAATGGCTGCTCTTCCATTGAGCGTTTGATGATGGCTAATACAGCACCATTGGTGGTATATACACCTTGTTGATGTTTTTCCCATTCCTCATACTGGGGATCTCCTTTGGCGTACTTGGCACCTTTGAGTACTTGCCAGTCTTCATTCATACGGTTGACAACACCTACCTCATAACGGTCTTGCAGATTGGTACCCACACCTGGAAGATCGATCTTGACTTGAATATCGTGCTTGACCAGTTCTTCCTTAGGCCCGATGCCTGAAAGCATTAATAGTTGTGGGGTATTGTAAGCGCCACCTGACAAAATAACTTCTGAGGAAGCGTGTGCAGTGCGTAATTCGCCGGGTTCCTGACTAGGATTCTGGTGAGCTTTATATAGTTTTTCACCTTTTAAATATTCAACACCGATCGCACGATTATCTTCATTTAAAATCACTTTTGTAACGAGCGCATTCAGTTCAATGAAGAGCCGGTCGGGGTGTTTCCGTTGCACATCCAGTAATCTCCCGCGAGTGCTATGGCGAGCGCCATCTTTTGTAGCCAATGGGGGATAGCGTAAACCTGTGGCATTGTCTTGTACCAGGGTCCAGTCATTAGGATCAGCCAAGCCCCCTTCAAAAAACCAATTAATTCGTTCAAAGAAACCGGGTAAGTAATCAATAGCCTTCTTGGCTGATACAAGAAGGGTTTTAATCAATGCCTTATCCTTTATTAATGCCTTGAGAGGAAGAGCTGCTTCTGTTTGAAACCAGCCATTAAAGCCATGACGCGACGGGTTAATGCCCAGTTTTGCCAGCCAGCGATAAATGGGACGATGGTGACAATTTTCCATGCGCTCGAAGTATTTACGCATATTATCGGCACGCCATGAATCATCTCCGGTAATTTCAGCGACTTCATCCCAATCGGCATTGTGGGGATATACCGTTATCATGGCATTATGAGCAGTACAGCCACCCAAGCAACCGGCCCGCGGATACAGCACACCATTTTCCTCCGGAGTAAATTTGGGATCCTGTTCCTGAGTAGCCTGGTCGCTGTAATGGCGTACAAAATAATCCCACTTCATGGCTTCGTTTTCAGTGGAAAAGGTGTGAAACACAGGTACATCGTAATCATCGGGCAAGCGGTAGTCATCAGGAAAAGCCAGATTTCCACCTTGCAGTTTACGCGGATCGCCGCCAGCTTCAAGGACCAGGACTTTTTTTCCATACTCCGCCAATCTTGCGGCAACCGTACCGCCTCCAGCACCCGAACCTACGACAATATAGTCAAAATTAGTTTCAGTCATTTTTTGTCTCCTTAATCGAGTAGTGTAAAGAAGCGTTGCTTATCAATTATATGAACTGCAACATTATATCTGCTTCATTTAAATGAAATTCCCAAGCTGGCGCGGCACTATGAAACTTGCCGCGCCAGCAAAAAAATTACTACTACATGGTTTTCAGGAATGCGATCAAAGCTTTCTTGTCGTCATCACTAAGCCCAGGTTCTACGGTGGCTTCTTTAAAGTAATCGGTACCGAAGTAATGGCCTCGATTGACTATATAGTCAGGGCATTTACTTGCTTTAATCAAAGGATCAACCAGGTTGTCGAAGACCTTAATTGCTTCTTCGTCAGTTGCATTTTTAGGAATAGCCTTTAGGTCCTTCTTGATTTTGTGCAGAAGTGCCAACAGTTGAACATCATGTTTTGCTCTTTCGATTAGATTTTCCGGTATGTCCAGATTGATATTGCTTAACAAGTTAACCGGCGTGCCTTTGGGTATCGGGCCAAGCTCCAGGCCTTGTTCGCCAGCAAACTTTCCGCCATCAATTTTACCGATCAGTTCATTAAATATTTTGGGCAAATAACCGGAGGGTACTCTCAGATAGCTGGTGACTTCAGTCTTGTCAATCCAGCCCGGCAACATTTTCCCGGAAGCGGTTTGATATTGAATATTGCCCTTACGTTTTTCCGGCCAAAGCATTTGTTCGATAGAATCGTCAAATGATTGCAACCTTTCTTCCACCCCAGGACTGGGGTTGAACGTTCCAACACTATTGTTGAGCAGGAACGGCGCGGTAGACCAGAGACTGATCAACGAAGCAGGGCGGGTATAACCACGGCCGTCCGCCGGCATGTCGTATTCCCATGGTTTTCCTGTGAGCGGATGATGAACGGTAAATTTTCCCACGGAAGGAAGGTCTTTATACGATTGAGAAGAAAAGTTATCCCAGATGTTGCCGCCGATAGCATTGGTTGCCAGAGGACTGCAAGCGTTTGTTTCCAGCAGTGTTACAGGTACTCGTAGCTCGGTGGAAAGGAAGTTATCCTTGAGAAAGTCTTCCTTCATTACCATCTCTTTCATCTCTTTTTTAAACTCATCGCTACGGGTCCAGTCCCAATAGGAATTCCAGCATTTGAGATAATCCTTACCGGCACAACTGTTGGGGAAGAAGGAATAGGTCTTTTCGGGAAGTTTACTCGAGTGACAACGTGCACAACGATCAGCAAACACTGTTTTACCTTTGGTTAGTATTGCGGCATCCGTGGTCAGGTGTTTATCGCCGCCGGGAGCATTTTTCAAGTAGTCGGGTTGCGCGGTTGCCAGAAAGAATAAAGCCAGATCGGCTGTTTGTGCTTCATTTGCTTGCCAATAAACGGAATTTTGACGGCTGACTTTTATAGGTATCGGAGTTATATTTTTGCCGCCTATCAGAGGATTAAAATGCTCCAGCCATTCTTCGCTGAACAAGCCGATGTTGATAAAAACACGGTTTAAGGCTCCCAAGGCACCAACCGAATCAGAGCCATCTTTCAAAACATGGGGGGGCCAGACGGTATCAGGCGCTTTAAAAAATTCTGTCAGGGGTGTTCCTGCCGGAACAAAGTCATTAAGTTGCTTGTTATCCAGACCGCCGCCAGCCAGTTTTTCCGTGCTGAATTTCTTGGCATTTGCCAGTCGTGCAGCCAGGCTATAAACGGCATTCATGGTGCGCGGATTGTTGATATAGTCACTGGAAACTAACGAAGTATCGAGAGCCCCAGGGCGTGAAGTATGAAAGAGCTGGTAAGGAAAGCTGCTTTTATCCGCTTCCCAGGTAAAGATCCGGTCTATCCAGAAATATTGCGCACCCGGATTTGAGTTAAGGTTTTCCCATTTCGGGTTTTCAGGATCCTTCGGCGGATTGGTTGGGTTAGGCCCGACATGGCAGAAACCGCAAGACATGCCTACACGGTAGGGCCTCACCAGGTTTTTGTCATTATAATATTTTTCGTCGGTATAATAACGTTCGGGATCCCATGCTTTTTGTGCTTTCTCATCGAAAGCGGGGTTAGGGAACAAACGAACACCAACAATACCCGTGGCATAACCGTAGTAGGAGCCGACCGGGATATTTTTGCCTCTTGCACCGACTTTTACACCGGGGTACTTGGTTTCATTTTCGAACGGATCGGCAGGGCAATCTTTAGAACGTGTATCTAACCATAATCCGTACCGGTCTTCCCGTCCCTTGGCGGGTTTTTCAAAACAGGGCTCATTGACCAATCCCAGATAATTCCATCGGTTGCCGCGATTGAATTTCAAACTGGGATGGTTAGATAAGGTCTTTAAAAAGTCGAGATTACCACGGCTCTCATAACCCAGCCTATTCCAGAAATAGTCATTACCTGCCGTCCATACAATCCAGTTATTACGGCCGATCGCTGCGGCTTTGGCGGCAGCTTCCGGTGTTATTCCCGGAACAAAAGGGGCGAGAATTTTTGCTACTGCGGCGGGATCCTTGGTTACACCATTGTCCATGTCTTGAAAATAGTCTTCATCGGCTCCCGGCATACTGTCTGCCGTTCGTCCCACACACTTGGCTTCGTCCAATACTTTACCAGGCCCCCTTTTATCGCAGGGTAACTCTTTTATTATCGCCGTGCTACTGCCACTATAGCCCGCGAGTCCTAGAAATCCCGCCCCCATAAGAGCGAGTACGATAGCTGATGTTTTTATGTTCATTTTTCTGCTCCCCTCAAAACATTACACGCTCTTATAAGCGTGAGTGCGATAATTGATGTTTTTATGCTCATACTGTTTACCTCAAACATTAGAATTATTAGGATTATCGACTGCTATGATTAGTAACTATGCGCTATGTCTTTTCTACCCTCCAGGTGTGGCGTTGTAACAATAGTTTTGGTTGCGGGTTTTGTGTTGGCTTTAGTTCTGATAAACAGGTTTGATTCGAACACAAAAAACAGTTATTAAAGGCGTTGTTTTATTCTGTTGGACAGAGCCATGCTTAAGCCAGTTAACTGGTTATCTTTAAAATACGCTTACACTTTATATAAAGTCAATAAGTTTCAAGTAAAAATTATAATCTGACATCACACTTTAAAAATAATCCAGTGTTTCCAATGGCGGAGTGCAATAGTTAAATAACTTTGGGTTGTTAAATAAGCGATATAATCAGCAGTTGTCAAAGAATAGTGCGGTTACAGAATAATCCCTATGAAACCAGACTAGCGATAAATTCATTAACATTAAACGGTCTTGCCTTTAGTTGGTGCGGGAACGATAGATAATGAGCTAAATTTTTACGCTGGTTTTATAAAAAAGACTTTTATCAATATTTCCCAAAAAAATGACTAAACAAGAAAAATCCTTAACAATGACCGTGCTGATGACACCCGATATGGCGAATTTTTCGGGTAATGTGCATGGCGGTTCTTTATTAAAATTACTGGATCAGGTGGCTTACGCCTGCGCAGCAAAATATTGTAAAAATTACGTGGTGACGGCCGCACTGGATCAGGTTTTCTTTAAACAACAAGTAAATGTCGGTGAGCTCGTAACGTTCTATGCCCGTGTTAATCATGTCGGCCGTTCATCGATGGAAATCGGGGTAAAAGTGGTTGCCGAACATTTGCGCACTTATGAAAAAAGGCATACCACGTCGTGTTTTTTTACGATGGTTGCAATTGATGAAAACGGTAAATCCATTGAAATACCCCGTTTGGAACTGGAGACAGAAGCGGAAAAAAGGCTGTTTGCCGCTGGGGCAATGCGAAAAAAAATGCGCCAGGAAAGTCTGGAAAAAATTCGTGAGTTGCAAATTGATAATGAGGATGAGTTGTAAGTGGGACTGCAAGAGAATTTTGAACAACTACCGTTAAAGGATTTTGCTGAGAAAGCGTACCTGGATTACTCCATGTATGTCATTCTCGACCGGGCCTTGCCGCATATTGCGGATGGCTTGAAACCAGTACAGCGGCGGATTATTTATGCCATGTCTGAGCTGGGTTTGACGGCCCTGGCCAAGTATAAAAAGTCCGCGCGAACGGTCGGCGATGTGTTGGGTAAATATCATCCGCACGGTGACACTGCCTGTTATGAAGCCATGGTGCTGATGGCGCAGAATTTTTCCTATCGCTATCCGCTGGTTGACGGGCAGGGTAACTGGGGATCGCCGGATGATCCCAAATCCTTTGCCGCCATGCGTTATACCGAATCGCGCCTGACTGCATATGCAAATTCCTTGCTAAGCGAACTGGGGCAGGGGACTGTCGAGTGGGCGGATAATTTCGATGCGACCTTAAAAGAGCCGGTGTTATTACCGGCAAGACTGCCGAATATCCTGCTTAACGGTACGATGGGTATTGCTGTAGGTATGGCAACGGATATACCGCCGCATAATCTCAGGGAAGTGGCAGCAGCCTGTATCCAGTTACTGGATGAGCCTGACAGTACACTGGAAGCCTTATTCAAGCATATCAAAGGCCCTGATTATCCTACCGAAGCTGAAATCGTTACGTCCGCCGAGGAGATACAAAAAATGTATCTCAATGGTGGCGGCTCGATAAAAATGCGCGCTATCTATGAGCAGGAAGATGGCACTATCGTCATCACCGCTTTGCCGCATCAGGTTTCCGGGGCTAAATTGATGGAGCAAATAGCCGCGCAAATGCTGGCAAAAAAACTGCCGATGATCGAAGACCTGCGGGATGAATCGGATCATGAAAATCCGACCCGTTTATTGATCATCCCAAAATCCAAACGTATTGATGTTGATGCCGTTATGTCGCATTTATTTGCCACGACGGATTTGGAAAAAAGCTATCGCGTCAATATGAACATGATCGGCATGGATGGCAGGCCAAAAGTTAAAGGACTCCGGGAAATTCTTGTTGAATGGTTGGCATTCCGGACTGAAACAGTACGGCGGCGTTTACAGCATCGATTGGATAAAGTGCTGGCTCGCCTGCATATACTCGAAGGCTTATTAATCGCCTATCTGAATATTGATGAAGTAATCGCCATTATTCGTAACGAAGAATATCCCAAGCCCGTTTTGATGGAACGGTTTGGCCTTACCGATATCCAGGCCGAAGCCATACTGGAATTAAAATTAAGGCATCTGGCCAAGCTGGAGGAAATGAAAATCCGTGGCGAGCAGGATGCGCTGGAAAAAGAACGTGCGGCACTGGAAAAAACCCTGTCTTCCCC